>NZ_JBBGZC010000020.1:0-78587 GCF_037479395.1 Comamonas sp. MYb21
GCTTGTTCGTCATGGCACCTCCTATTGGGCCTCAGATTTGAGGCTCAGAGGTGTCTAGGAAACCCGGGGCGATTCAGCCAAAGCGAGAGTAACGTGCATCATTTTCCTTGTGCTCGGGGCTCCATTTCTGCGAGTAAGGTGGGTTGGACACCACAGCGTCCAAGTACAACGGGTTGTAGGTATTGGTCGGGTCGTTGTCCTGGAAGAAGGGCCAGTCGTCTTCGAGCGTGTCGCCGTTGCGGGTGACGATGTTGGAGGGACCGATGTCGCGCATGATGAGGTTCATGCGAGTGAGGTTGTAAGTGTTCTCTTTGAGCTCTTGCGCAAAGTATTTGATGTTGTCCGTACCGCTCATGTGCTTGGCAATCGACTGGCCGATATTGAGCAACAGCGAGCCCGAGCCGCTGGTGGAGTCGTAGATGTCGATGCGCTGCTTGTGCTTGACGTGGTCGGCAATGATCTCGGATATGAGGACCGAGACCTCATGCGGAGTATAGAATTCTCCCGCCTTTTTGCCTGCATTGGCGGCAAACATGCTGATCAGGTATTCATATATGAAGCCCAGCACGTCATAGCCTTGACGGCCATCCATGGGAATGTCTTTGATGAGTTGGATCAGATCGCTGACGGCCTTGGTCTGCTTTGCTGCAGTTTCGCCCAACTTGCTCAGTCCAGTTTCCAGTGTCTTGAAGATTCCGTCGAATAGAAGCTTGTGATCGGGGTGAATCAGGCGGCTGAATGCAGAGAGGGCATCGCGTACGTCGGCCACCTGAAAGTCTGCACCACGTTCTAACCAAGTGGCAAACAGGTTGTCGTAGCTAATGAAGTAGCCAAGGTTACGTTTGAAAAACTCTACTGTCTCGGGATCGCTCTCGGAAAGGGCCTGCAGGTCTTCTTCCGCATAGTCCTGGCTGACGGCAAAGCGCTCTAATTTGTCAGAGAGGTATTTGTAGAAAATGAAGCCAAGAATGTAGTCTTTGTATTCATTTGCCTCGATCTTGGAGCGCATCTGGTTGGCGGACTCCCAGATCTTTGTGGCCAGTTGCTGCTTGTTCATTTCAAATTCAATTCGCTAAAATTATTGCCGGCGTCGGCCGTTCTCTTTTTGGGGGGCGTCATGTTCCCGGAGGTCGCTGCTATCTCAGAAACTGTGCGAGTGTAAGGATGCCGTGCCCCATACCCACCGCCGAAAATAGTAGTTCAGAACGCCTTTCGTTTGGGTCACTTTCAGGGCCGTCACGCGAACCTTGGTCGGAGCGCAAGCGTTCTATAACGAGGGCGTCATCCGCTTGCCTTGTTTGAAGGCTGCGGATCGGTACATCCACAGTGTGAATTGTCAGGCATCCATTGCTAGGTCAACTGGCTAGATGCTCGTCACAACTCGGAATTTTTAGGTTCTAAAATTCGTCTTACATTAGCCTTTGCAGAATTTGCAAAAAGAAAAACCCCACTATCTAAAAGATAGCGGGGTTTTCTTTACTGACTTGGTGCCGGAGAGATGAATCGAACACCCGACCTTCTCATTACGAATGAGCTGCTCTACCGACTGAGCTACACCGGCGTTAGAGAGAAATTATAGCGTGAAATTTTGGCTCTCAGACCAAATTGCGGAATTTATGCTTCCGTGTGGTAACGGGTGATGCGCTCGACCTCGTTCTTCGAGCCCAGCACCACGCTGACGCGCTCGTGCAGCTTGGTCGGCTTGATGTCGAGGATGCGTTCGCGGCCGTTGGTGGCGGCGCCGCCGGCTTGCTCCACCAGCCAGCTCATGGGGTTGGCTTCGTACATCAGGCGCAGCTTGCCGGGCTTGTTGGGTTCGCGCTTGTCCCAGGGGTACATGAAGACGCCGCCTCGGGTGAGGATGCGGTGCACGTCGGCGACCATCGAGGCGATCCAGCGCATGTTGAAGTCCTTGTTGCGCGGGCCTTCCACGCCAGCCAGGCATTCGTCCACATAGCGCTTCACCGGTTCATCCCAGTGGCGCATGTTGCTCATGTTGATCGCGAATTCCTTGGTGTCCTCGGGGATACGCACGTTCTCCTGGGTCAGTACAAAGCTGCCTTGCTCGCGGTCCAGGGTGAACATGGCCACGCCGTCGCCAAAGGTCAGCACCAGGGTGGTTTGAGGGCCGTAGACGCAATAGCCGGCGGCCACTTGCTGGGCGCCTGCCTGCAGGAAGTCGTCTTCGGTCACGCCAGGGTGGCCTTCGGGCTTTTTGAGCACGCTGAAAATGGTGCCGATGGATACGTTCACATCGATGTTGGACGAGCCGTCGAGCGGGTCGAACATCAGCAGGTATTCGCCCTGTGGGTAGCGGTTGGGCACCAGGTAGATGCTGTCCATCTCTTCGGAGGCCATGGCGGCCAGGTGGCCACCCCATTCATTGGCTTCGATCAGCACCTCGTTGGCGATGATGTCCAGCTTCTTCTGCACTTCGCCTTGCACGTTCTCGCTGCCTGCTGTGCCCAGCACATCGCCCAGTGCGCCTTTGTTGACGCTGTGGCTGATGCGCTTGCAGGCGCGGGCCACCACTTCGATCAGCAGGCGCAGCTGGGCGGGGATAAGGCCGTCTACGCGTTGCTGCTCGACAAGGTAGCGGCTGAGGGTGATGTTTTTCTTCATGGGTGGAACTCCTTCAAATTGGGTCAATCTGGGTGGGCTCAGCGCTTGGGCTGGCGCGGTGCCTGTGGGGCTGGCGATTGGGCCGGCTGTTGCGGCGGGGGCGCTGCTTCGCGGCCGTTCAGCTCGTCGCGCAGCTGCTGGGCGCGGGCCAGTTGGTCGCTGTGGCCCTGGGCGCGGGCATATTGCGCATAGGTGCTGAGCCACTGCTGCGCCTGCTGCGGCTGGTTCTGCTCATGGGCCAGCACCATCAGCTGGAAATAGCTGTCGTACACGGTGGCGTGGTCGCCTGCGCTGATGGCAATCTGCAGGCGCTCTTGCAGGTAGTTGCGGGCAGCATCCACCTGGCCGAGCATGTAGCTGTTCTGCGCCAGGTTGGCCAGCAGGCCACGCAGGCGCGGGGTCTCGCCCAGCGCTAGCAGGCGCTCGCGCGCCACAGGCAGCAGCTGCTGGTTGGCCTGCAGGGCCTGGCGGTACTGGCCTTGCTCGTGCAGTACATAGCCCAGGTCTTCGTACACGCCCAGTATCTGCAGCTGGGTGGGGTAGTCGGCCGCCTGCGGGATGGGGGTGCTGTTGTCCCAACGCATCTGCGCGGGCAGCCTGGCAATCTCTTGCAGCGGATAGCGGGTGATAAGCGTTTGCGCCTGTTTGAGCGCTGCCTCATAACGCCCGCCTTCGGCCAGCCAGCGGATGCTGGCAATGCTCAGCTCCAGATGCTGGTAGGCCCATTGCGGATCGCTGGGCTTGGGCATGGCCACCAAGGCCTTTTGTGCCACCTGGCCCGCTTCGGCAGGCATGGCGCGGCGGCTGAAGATGGTGGCCTGGGTGTAGTAGAGGCGGAAAAAATCCAGCGCCGGCGCCTTGGTGCGCTTAAGGATCGGCTCGAGCGCCTGCAAATCGGCGCTCATCGCGCTGCCGCTGAAACGGCCGCCTTCGCTGAACACGGCGGCATAGAGCGGCGCAAAGCGCTTTTCAAAATTGTTGCTGGGCGTGACCGCCAGGCCTTCGGGCGCGGCGGTGGCCACCGCCCCGGCACTGCGGCCGGTTTGCGCGCTAGCCAGCAGGGGCATGGCGGCAGCCAAGCTGGCCAGGGCGGCAATGCCCTGGGCCAGCAGCTGTTGGCGCATGCCCTGGCGCATCAGTCCGCCATCGCGCGCGTGATCACCTCGCGCACATCGTTGCTGAGCTTGGGCTTGGCGGCGACCTTGGCAATCGCGTCGCCCGCCGCGCTGCGGTAGGGCTCGGGCAGCTTCTTCCAGCGGTCCAGCGCGCGGGCCAGGCGGGCAGCGACTTGCGGGTTGAATGCATCGAGCGCCACCACCTGTTCGGCCCAGAAGGCGTAGCCAGCACCATCGGCGCGGTGGAAGCCACCGGGGTTGCCGTTGCAGTAGCTGAAGATCACGCTGCGGGCGCGGTTGGGGTTCTTGATGTTGAAGTCGGGCTGCTTCATCAGCGCGCGCACGGCGGGCAGGGCGCTGCCGTTGATATCGGGTGCGCTCGCTTGCAGCGCAAACCACTTGTCCAGCACCAGCTCGTCGTTCTTGAACATCTGGTGGAAGCTCTGGATCGCCGCGTCGGCCAGCGGGCTGCCGCTCACCACCAGCGCGCTCAAGGCGTTGTAGCGGTCGGTCATATTGCCCGCATCCTTGTAGCGCTGCAAGGTCTTGCCAGGCCAGACCTTGTCGCCCGATTCACGGGCGGCCACGCAGAGCATCAAGAGCGCATGGCCGGCCAGTGCGCGCTTGCCGGCGCTCACCGCATCGGGCACATAGGCACCGGTGTGGCTGCATTCGTCGTAGGCCCAGGCCCAGTCGGCGGCCAGCTCGGTGGCCAGCTGCTGGCGCATGGCTTCGCGCACGGCGTGCACGGTTTGCGGGTCAACCTGGTCGAGCTGTTCGGTGATGTAGCCTTCGGACGGCAGAGTCAGCGCCAGGTCCTTGAAGGCGGCGTCGAGCTGCGGATCGCGAAGCACGTCGCGCATCGCTTGCACGAAGGAGGCGGGCAGCAGATGGGCTTGCAGCGCGGGGGCATCGGCACCGGCGGCGCTGCGTGCAGCAATCGCTTGCAGCGCAAAGCGCAGGCCCAGGCGTTGGCCCGCTTCCCAGCGGTTGAAGGCGTCTTCGTCGTGGGCTAGCAGGTGCAAGAGCGCGTCGTCGCTCTCTTCGATCTGCAGCACCACGGGCGCGCTAAAGTTGCGCAGCAGCGATGGGGCAGGGGCTTGCTCGACACCGTCGAAGACGATGGTGTGGGATTCCTCGGTCAGCACCACAGTGTGGTTGGTGGCGCTGTGGGCAATGCTGCTGAGCGCCTGGCTGGGGCGAATGTTCAGCGGCAGGCTGCGGCCATCGGCTGCCAGCAGGCCCAGGGTGACGGGGATCACAAAGGGTTCTTTGCCAGGCTGGCCCGGGGTGGGCGGGCAGGACTGGGTCAGGGTCAAGGTGTAGGTCTGCGCTTCTGCGTCGTACACACCTTGCGCGGCCACGCGCGGCGTGCCCGACTGGCTGTACCAGCGCTTGAACTGCGGCAGGTGCTGGGCCAGCGGCGAGCCGGGGTTGGCATCGGCAATGGCCTGGGCAAAGTCGTCGCAGGTCACGGCCTGGCCGTCATGGCGCTCAAAGTAGAGCTTCATGCCCTTTGCAAAGCCTTCGCGGCCCACCAGGGTGGACTGCATGCGCACCACTTCCGAGCCCTTCTCGTAAATGGTGACGGTGTAGAAGTTGTTGATTTCGAGGTAGCTGTCCGGGCGCACAGGGTGGGCCATGGGGCCGGCGTCCTCGGGGAACTGCACGGTGCGCAGCACGCGCACATCGTCAATGCGCTTGACGGCGCGGGCCGAGGCGCTGCCGGCCATGTCCATGCTGAACTCCTGGTCGCGGAAGACAGTCAGGCCTTCCTTGAGCGAGAGCTGGAACCAGTCGCGGCAGGTGACGCGGTCGCCCGTCCAGTTGTGGAAGTACTCGTGGCCCACCACCGACTCGATATTGGCGTAGTCGGCATCGGTCGCGGTGGCCTGGCTGGCCAGCACATACTTGGTGTTGAAGATGTTCAGGCCCTTGTTCTCCATCGCGCCCATGTTGAAGTCGCTGGTGGCGACGATCATGAAGCGGTCGAGGTCCAGGCTCAGGCCAAAGCGGGCTTCGTCCCAGGCGATGGAGGCCATCAGCGAGTTCATCGCGTGCTCGGTCTTCTCCAGGTCGCCGGGGCGCACAAAGACCTGCAGCAGGTGCTCGTTGCCGGCGCGGCTCTTGATCTTCTGCTCGCGGGCGACGAGGTTGCCGGCCACCAGTGCAAACAGGTAGCAGGGCTTTTTGTGCGGATCGACCCACTTGGCAAAGTGGCGGCCTTCGTTGCCAGGCCCTTGCAAGTCGCCTTGCTCGACCAGGTTGCCGTTGGACAGCAGCACCGGGAACTGGGCCTTGTTGGCGCGCAAGGTCACGGTGTACATGGCCATCACATCGGGACGGTCCAGGAAATAGGTGATGCGGCGAAAGCCTTCGGCCTCGCACTGCGTGAAGAACGAGCCATTGCTGGTGTACAAGCCCATCAGCTTGGTGTTCTTCTCGGGCATGCAGGTGGTGAAGATCTCCAGGTCGACGGGGTCGCTGCCTTCTGGCAGGTTCTCCAGCACCAGGTCCGAGCCGTCCATCTTGAACGAGGACGCTGCGCCATTGACCATCACGCGGGCCAGGTTCAGCTCGTCGCCATTGAGGTGCAGCGGCTGGGCTGGCACATCGGGGTTGCGGCGCACGCGCATCTTGTTGAGCACGCGCGTCTTGGCCGGGTCCAGATCGAATGTCAGGTCGACCGTATCAATCCACCATGCCGGGGCCTGGTAGTCGGCGCGGTACACGGTGTGTGCTTGTCCTTCACGCATCATGGAGCTTCTCCAAAAATTGGTTGTTGAGCAGGGTCGAAAAATCGGGCGCCCATGCCAGAACATGGGGGCCGCTGAGTTGCTGGGCATCGTGCGTGGTGCCAATGCCCACCGCACGCATGCCGGCGCGCCGCGCCGCTTCAATGCCGTGCGGCGCATCTTCAAACACGATGCAGGCGGCCGGGTCTATCGCCAGGCGCTCGGCCGCCTTCAGAAAAATATCGGGGTGGGGCTTGCCGGGCAGGCCCTCGTCGCCGCGCGCAATCGCCTGGGCTGGGGGCTGCATCTGCAGGTTGTCCAGCACAAAGCGTACATTGTCC
Organism: Comamonas sp. MYb21; assembly: GCF_037479395.1. Classification (NCBI taxonomy): domain Bacteria; kingdom Pseudomonadati; phylum Pseudomonadota; class Betaproteobacteria; order Burkholderiales; family Comamonadaceae; genus Comamonas; species Comamonas sp. MYb21. Next base: position 6,814 of record NZ_JBBGZC010000020.1, read on the forward strand.
TGGTCGCCCGCAGTGCCAATGGCCACTTTGAGGCCCATGTCTCGCGCCTGGGCATGAAAGCGGTCAAAGCCATCGACCGCGCAGAAATGGGCGGCAAACAGCTCGCGGTAAATGCCTTCTTTTTCTGCGGTGATGCGCTCGCTCTCTTCGGCGCTCACCGTGCGGCCCATCAGCGCGCAGGCGCATTCAAAGGCATTCTTGCCAGTGGTCTGCGCCATGAAGGCGGGCACATCCAGATCCATGGCGTGGCGGCGTGCGTATTCCACCCAGGCCTGGGTGTGCCAGGGCATGGAGTGAACCATGGTGCCGTCCATGTCAAAAATCAGCGCTTCGATCGCAGGCATTGGGCTTGTCTTCAGGTCCGTATCGGCTGGGAGGCCCAGCCAATCGATAGAGGGGCTGAGGCACGCCGCATGCACCGCTGCAAGGCTGCGCTGCATGGGGAGTGCCACAGGTTTTTTAAACGCCTTGCTTGAGCGAGGCTTCGATGAACACGTCCAGGTCGCCGTCCAGCACCTTTTGGGTGGCGGAGACTTCGACGTTGGTGCGCAGGTCCTTGATACGGCTGTTGTCCAGCACGTAGCTGCGGATCTGGTGGCCCCAGCCCACATCGGTCTTGGTGTCTTCAAGCTTTTGCTGCTCTTCCATGCGCTTGCGCATTTCAAAGTCATAGAGCTTGGAGCGCAGGCGCTGCCAGGCCACATCGCGGTTGCTGTGCTGGCTGCGGCCATCCTGGCACTGCACGACGATGCCGGTCGGGATGTGGGTCAGGCGCACGGCCGAGTCGGTCTTGTTGATGTGCTGACCACCAGCGCCCGAGGCACGGTAGGTGTCGGTACGCACATCCGAGGGGTTGATGTTGATCTCGATGGAATCATCAATCTCGGGGTAGACGAACAGCGACGAGAAGCTGGTGTGGCGGCCGCCCGACGAGTCAAACGGGCTCTTGCGCACCAGGCGGTGCACCCCGGTTTCGGTGCGCAGCAGGCCAAAGGCGTACTCGCCTTCGATCTTGATCGTGGCGCTCTTGATGCCGGCGACGTCGCCCGGGGTTTCTTCTTCAACAGTGGCCTTGAAGCCCTTGCGCTCGGCGTACTTGAGGTACTGGCGCAGCAGCATACTGGCCCAGTCGCAGGCTTCGGTGCCACCGGCGCCAGCCTGGATGTCGACAAAGCAGTTGAGCGGGTCGGCCTCGTTGCGGAACATGCGGCGGAACTCGAGCTCCTCGATCAGCGGGCGCAGCTTGGCAGCCTCGGCTTCGATGGTCTCCAGCCCGGCGTCATCGCCTTCTTCCTTGCTCATCTCGAAGAGCTCGGTGTTGTCGGCCAGCTCACTGCTCAGCTTTTGCAAGGTCAGCACGACGGAGTCGAGGGCCTTCTTTTCCTTACCCAGCTCCTGGGCCTTTTTGGGATCGTTCCAGACGCTGGGGTCTTCCAGCGAGGCGTTTACCGTGCGCAGTCGTTCGTACTTTGCATCGTAGTCAAAGATACCTCCGAAGCTCTTCTGTCCGGCTGGACAGGTCTTCGAGGGTGTTGCCGATTTGGTTGATGCGTTCTGCTTCCATGTCACTGTGTCCTATTATTGCGGTCTAGCCCGTTATTGTCGCATGCTGGCAGCGCTTGGCCGGCCAGTGGTGCTTTAGGGCATATGCTTGATTTAATAATGTTTTTGCTCCCGCTGCGCAGCTTTTGCGGCGCTGGGCGAGGCGAGGCTCACTTCCAGGCAAACCGGGGCTGGTCAAAATGCGCGACGCGGGTGGGGTGCCCGAGCAGGCAAACCTCGCGAAACTGGTACAAAAATGCGGCTGTAGGTGCGGCCACCCAGCTCTTGCCCATCGGCATGCGCAGCACCGGGTGGGGGGAGGCATCGGTGTGCTCGAGCATCGGCGTATCGCTGCGCAGCAGCTCAGCCAGCGGGATGCGGTGCACGCTGGCCACTTCATCGGGGTTGGGCTGCAGCTGGGCCGTGGCACCGGCCCAGACCACCACCGGGGTGATGACAAAGCCCGAACGCGTGGCGTAGTCATCGAGGCAACCGAGCACCTGGCTGGGCGGCAGCAGCAGGCCCGCCTCTTCATGCAACTCGCGCAAGGCGGCTTGCTCGGCGGTCTCGCCCGCCTCGATGCGGCCGCCGGGCAGTGCCCATTGGCCGGGGTGGTTGCGCAAGTGCAGGGCGCGGCGCGTCAGCAGCAGTGCGGCCTCGTTGCTCCACTGCGCGGGTGGGGGCATGCCTTCGAGCCCGGCGCCCGGGCCTTCGTCCAGCAGCACCAGCGCGACTGCGGCCTGGGACTGGCCGGCGCCGCCCATGCGCTGCACCTCAAAATGCTGCAGGCTGTGGTGGATGCGCGATCGCAGGGCGTCGCTCAGGGGCGTGGCATGGGTCATAGGGCTGCTGCATTGTAGAAGCGGCCCGGCCAGCTACCGCGCGCCAGAGAGACAGCGGGCGGTGTTTGGGACTTTGAACAGGTTCTAAGGATTCAGCTGGAGCGGCTCTTGTGGCGCAGGCAGACCTGGAACATCAATCCAAAGGCTGCATCGGGGCCGAACTGGGCGGGCAGGGGCGCGCCCTGGGCCGGCAGCAGGCGGCCATGCATCACGCCGGTGTCGCTGGGGTGGGAGGTGACCACAATCTCGGGCCCGCAGCCACCGGGCAGCAACACCCGCAGGATCTGGCCCTGGTGGCAGTGCAGGGGGGCTTGGGGTTCAAAGATCAGCCGCACGGTGCCATGTGCATGGCCGCTGGCGTCGCACAGCATGCACTGGACGATGCCTGGCGGGCTGCCCTGGGACCAGCAGGGCACATGGCCGATGAAAGGATCCTTGGACGGCTGCGCGTATGGCGCCCCGCCGCTGGAGGCTCTTGCCTGCCTGCCGTGGGGGGCGCACGGGGGGCAATGGGTCTCGGTGCAGGGCGTGGGCAGGCTTTTGCCGCCCTCGGGCCTGGAATCGCGCGGCTTGTCTGGCCGGGGTGCGGGGGGAGGGTGGCTGTGGGGGTTGGGCGGCTGGAACATCGTGGGCTGTCGCTATAACTGTATTGAACGGATTAATGAATTCGATAGTTTTTTATAAATAATAAAAGATGAAGCTTCGGCAGAACTTACGGGAGATTGGCGGCTGATGCGGATCAAAAGAGCGATGAATAACGCTTGACAGCGCCTCGATCTGCTGCGCTGTGCTGCCTGGGTGGCGGTGATGCCGGTGTCGATGGGCATCTCTGCGTGGCGCGCATGGCGGCCATGGCCAGCGAGGTGTCAATAAATGCTTTTACACTTGGTTTTTTGACCGACACCGCTGAATTTTTCTTATGCAAGACATCCAACTTGGCCGCAGTGATTTGAAGGTATCGCCCATTTGCCTGGGCACGATGACGTTTGGCGAGCAAGTGAGCGAGGCGGATGCGCATGCGATGCTCAGCCATTCGCTGGCGCGCGGCGTGTACTTCTGGGACACGGCGGAGATGTACTCGGTACCTGCCCGCGCCGAAACCTATGGCGCGACGGAGACCATCATCGGCAACTGGTTCAAGGCCAACCCGGGCCAGCGTGACAAGGTGGTGCTGGCCAGCAAGGTGGCGGGCCCGTCGCGCGGCATGCCCTGGGTGCGCGAAGGCAAGGGCATGACGGCGGCCGACATCGTCGCATCGTGCGAGGCGAGCCTGCGCCGCCTGCAGACCGATGTGATCGACCTCTACCAGATCCACTGGCCAGAGCGCCATGTGCCCGCCTTTGGCAATCTGTACTACGACCCGAAAAAGGAAACCAGCGAGACGACGATTGGCGAGCAGCTGCAGGCCTTGGCGGGCCTGGTCAAGGCCGGCAAGATCCGCCACATTGGCCTGTCCAACGAGACGCCGTATGGCGTGCATGAGTTTGTGCGTCTGGCCGAGCAGCATGGCCTGCCGCGCGTGGCCAGCGTGCAAAACCCGTACTGCCTCATCAACCGCAGCTGGGAAAACGGCCTGGATGAAACTTGCGACCGCCTGGGCGTCTCGCTGCTGGCGTACTCGCCACTGGCCTTTGGCCTGCTGACCGGCAAATACGACGACAGCGGCATCACCGGCCCCCAGGCGCCGCAGGGCGCGCGCATTGCCAGCTATGAGTCGGTGCGCAAGCAGCGCTGGGGCCGCCCCGAGGCGCTGGATGCCGCCAAGCGCTACAACCAGCTGGCGCGCGACCATGGCCTGACCCCGGCTGCTTTGGCACTGGCCTTTTGCTACAACAAATGGCAGGTGGGCAGCACCATCATCGGTGTGCGCACCATGGAGCAGCTGGACGAAGACCTCAATGTCTGGGGCACGCAGCTGTCCGAGGCCTTGCTGCAGGAGATTGACGCACTGCGCTGGGCGCTGGGCGATCCGGCGCAATAAGTCTCCAACAGGTTCTGAGGTCCCTGACGGGGCTGATGAAAGGTGCTGACCTGCAGGCCCTGGTGCAAACCAGGGCCTTTGGCGTTGCCAAGGCCGCTATGCTTGGCGGCGCTCCCCGCTTATTTTTCGAGACAATAGGGGCAGATTTTGTGTGGCGCCTGCCGCCACCCCTCCAGCCATGAGCAAAAAAAACCATATCAGCGAAACGCCTGCCACCCAGTTTCTGAAGGCGCACAAGGTGGCGTTTACCGAGCATCCCTACGACTATGTGGAGCATGGCGGCACGTCCGAATCGGCCCGCCAGCTGGGGCTCGATGAGCATGTTGTCGTCAAGACCCTGGTGATGCAGAACCAGGATGCCAAGCCGCTCATCGTGTTGATGCATGGCGACTGCAAGGTGTCGACCAAGAGCCTGGCGCGCCAGATTGGCGCCAAGAGCGTGGAGCCCTGCTCGCCCGAAGTGGCCAGCCGCCACAGCGGCTACCTGGTGGGGGGGACCTCACCGTTTGGCCTGCGCAAGGCCATGCCGGTCTATATCCAGGAGACGATTCTGGCGCTGCCGCGTATCGCCATCAACGGCGGGCGGCGTGGTTTTTTGGTGCAGATCGACCCCAAAGCATGCGTGGAGGTGCTGGGTGCCCAGCCAGTGCAATGCGCGCTGGCAGAATGATGCCTGTTTTTGACCTAGATATACCAGTGCGCGCCGGCCGCCCAGGCGCGCAGACAAGGGGAGCAATTTGAGTACCGTTTATTCCATCCTGGCCACCATCCTGGCCTACCTCATCGGTTCGCTGTCGTTTGCGGTGATCGTCAGCCGCACGATGGGCCTGAGTGACCCGCGCACCTATGGCAGCAAAAACCCGGGTGCCACCAATGTGCTGCGCTCGGGCAGCAAGGCAGCGGCCGTGGTGACCTTGCTGCTCGATGCCGCCAAGGGCTGGCTGCCGGTGGCGCTGGTGGTCTGGTTGGGCAAGCGCTATGGCCTGCAAGAGGGCACTGTCGCCCTGGTGGGGATTGCGGCATTCCTGGGCCATTTGTGGCCGGTGTTCTTCAAGTTTGAAGGCGGCAAGGGCGTGGCCACCGCTTTGGGCGTGCTGCTGGGCTTTAGCGGTTGGCTGGGTCTCTTGGTCTTGCTGGCCTGGGTGGCGGTCGCTGCCATCTGGCGCTATTCGTCGCTGTCGTCGCTGGTGGCGGCGGTGCTGGCGCCGGTGTTCTATATCCTCATCGGCGGCGAGCTCTGGGATTTCCATGCGGAGATCTTTGTCGCGATCCTGGTGATGTCGGCCTTGCTGGTCTACCGCCACAAGCTCAACATCCAGCGCCTGGTCGAAGGCAAGGAATCCAAGCTGGGCCAAAAGAAAAGCAAGTGATGCAAGGCGCTGCCCACGGGCAGACGGCAAAAGGGCTGAATACCGATAGCGGGTTCAGCCCTTTTGTTTTGGCGGCGTTCAGTGCGGATGCTGGCCGCTATTTGATCCGGTCCAAGGTCATCTGCGGGCCGGCGCGCTTCATCTCAAAGGCATTGAGAAAGCTGTTGCCCAGCAGCACATAAGGCATGTTGGCCGAGGTGACCACGGCATCCACATTGCGCAGTTCCACATCGGAGATGCGCACGCTGCTCAGCTTCAGATGCCAGCCGTTGCTGACGCCATTGGCCGTGCCCATGCGCACGGCACGGCCCTGTTTGTAGTCAATGCCCAGCTTGAGCGCCTCGCTCATCCCCAGGCTCACCGTGGTGGCACCGGTATCGACCAGAAAACGCGTGGCCTTGCCGTTGATCATGCCGGCCGTCATGAAGTGGCCGCTGGCATCGGCCGCCAACACAATGCGGCCGGTGTTGCTGACGGGCAGCGCGGCATCGGCCACGCTGACCGGCGACTCGCCCATGCGCAGGCTGTGCAGGGCGCCCGCGATGCTGACCTGGGCCTGCCCATCCTTGACGCTGACCACCTGCACCTGCTGGTAGCTGCTGCCCGCTGCCACGGCCTTGGGCGCCCGGCCGTCGATAACGAGCAAGGCCTTGTCCCCCAGAATGCCGGCCAGCGCCACCGAGCGGGGGCCTTCGGCAGCCTCCTGTGCATGGGCCGCCCAACTGGCGCTGCCGCACAGGGCCAGTGCCAATGCCCAGCGGTGCAGGCAGGTAGGGGCGGGGCAGGGCTTGGGAACTGAAAGCTTCATAGGTCGCGGGGCAGCATGGTGGTGCATACGGGCAGGGCGGTGCCGCGTCTAGCGCGGGTCACAGGCAGGTCGGCTGCTTTACATCCTAAAGCATGCGAGCCGCAGCAAAAGCTGCGATTTATTTTTTTGACGAAAAGTCTAGCCCGTTGTTTTTTTGATAAGTAAACACCCGCTTAAGGTTAATATATTGCTATTGATAATCGTTATCATTAGCATCCCTGACTCAAATTTACAAGCCGTTTACCAAACGGAATTATTGTTTCAGGAGTTTTCAATGATCCAAGCCCTTCGCAGCGAGACGCTCGCGCGTACAAGAGGCGAGCGCGCCGGCCTGTCGGTCGCCGCGCTGTTGATGATGGCCGCCGTGCCAGCCATTGCACAAGAGCACACCTTGCCAACGGTCCAGGTGTCGGCCGACCAGTTCGATCCCGATGATGTGCGCCCCGAAGGCGTGACCACGGCGACCAAGACCTATATGGCGCCCAAGGACATTCCGCAGACCATCGACACCTTGGAAGTCAACAAGTACAAGAGCTATGGCATCAATGACCTGTCGGTCATGCTCGATGGTGTGCCGGGCGTCAACACCAGCTATGACATGCGCGGCGAGGGCGTGATGATCCGTGGCTTCAATGCCGACAGCGGCGATATCTACCGCGATGGCGTGCGCGAATCCGGCCAGGTGCGCCGCAGCACCGCCAACGTCGAGCGCATCGAGATCCTCAAAGGCCCGGCCTCGGTGCTGTATGGCCGTGGCGCGGGCGGCGGTGTCGTCAACATGGTCAGCAAGCAGGCGCGTTTTGATGGCGTCAGCAGCGTGACCTTGCGCGGTGGCTCCTGGGAGAATGTCGGCGGCACCATCGACATCAACCGGGTGATCAGCCCCAATGTGGTCATGCGGTTGACGGCCGACCGCGAGCAGGCGCACAGCTTTCGCAGCGGCATCCGCAACCGCAACGAGATGGTCTCGCCCAGTATCCTGGTGGATACGCGCACGGGCCTGCGCTGGACCGGCCAGTACACCTATGACAATGTCTGGCGCGTGCCGGACCGGGGGCCTTCCTACGACCAGATGCCGCCAGGCATGTCGCTGCGCCAGGGCTTTGCCCAGCCGGGCGACTTTGTCGAAGACCGCCTGCGCGTGCTGCGCTCGGACCTGTCGTACGAGTTCAACAAGGCCTGGAGTGTGCGCTGGGTGGCCAGCAAGCGCGAGGCCAGCCAGGACTTTGACCACTACTTTGCCGGCACCTACTGCAACCCCCAGGGCCTGACGCCGGCGGGCGCCAAGTGCGCCAACCCTGGCCTGCTGCGCCAAAGCTATGCCTGGCAGCAAACCGAGAACCGCACCACCACCCACACCGTGGACTTGACCGGCAAGCTGGACCTGGCCGGCATGCGCCATGAGTTGCTGCTGGGCGTGGAGCACAGCGAGGAAGAGCGCGCGCCGCGCCTTTTCAGCACCGCCAACAGCAATGGCTATATCGACCCGAACAACCCGGTGTTCGATGCGGTGCGCCCGCCCCAAGGCGCGCCATCGCAGCAGAATCTGCACAAGGGCACGGCCCGCGCGCTGTATGTGCAGGACTTGATCAGCCTGAGCGACCAGTGGAAGCTGCTGCTGGGCGCGCGCTATGACAACTTTGACTTCAACAGCACCAACCAGCTGACCAACGCCAGCCGCAGCACCGATGGCAACTCGGTCAGCCCCCGTGCGGGCCTCGTTTGGCAGCCGGTGCGCGAGCACAGCCTGTATGCGTCCTGGAGCCGCAGCTTCTCGCCCTATGGCGGGCGCGGCATTCTGTCGGTGGATACCGGCGCTGGCGCGGTGCTGGACGACGAGCCCCAGCATTCGCAGCAGTTTGAGATGGGGGTCAAGAGCGATTGGCTGGACGGCGCGCTGTCCACGCAGCTGGCCGTCTACCAGCTGGAGCACTACAACATCCGCTACCGCCCCGATCCGGACAACGACCCCTTCACCTGGGCCGTGCGTGGCAAGGAGCGCTCGCGCGGTATCGAGTTCAGCGCGTCTGGCCGTGTGGCACCTTTTTGGTATGTGCGTGGCGGCGTCGGCATCATGGCCGCCAAGGTCACCGAGAACAAGGCCAACCCCGCCCTGGAAGGCAACTACCTGGCCAATACCGCGCGCCGCAATGGCAATGTCTTTCTGCGCTATGCGCCTGCAGGCAACTGGTATGCCGAGCTGGGTGTGACCCACACCAGCGCGCGCTACACCAATGACGCCAACACCAGCCGCGTGCCCGGCTACACCCGCTGGGATGGCCTGGTGGGCTGGCGCGCCGCGCCCTGGACCGTCACCCTGGCGGTCTCCAACCTGACCAACAAGGAATACTGGCGTTCCAGCAGCATGCCCGGCACGCCGCGTGGTGCGCTGCTGAGCGCGAACTACCAGTTCTAAAAGGGTAGGCACCATAAAAACAGGCCGCGCTGCAATCCCTGCAGCGCGGCCTGTTTGTTTTTGATCGAGTGCGGATCAGTCGCGGAAGTTGTTGAACGACAGCGGCACGTCGGTCACGTCTTTCTTCAAAAGCGCCATTGCCGCTTGCAGATCGTCGCGCTTGGCGCCGGTGATGCGCACGGCATCGCCCTGGATGGCGGCCTGCACCTTCATCTTGCTGTCCTTGATGAGCTTCTGGATCTTCTTGGCCAGCTCCTGCTCGATGCCATTGCGCACCTTGATCACTTGCTTGACCTTGTCGCCGCCGACCTTTTGCACATCGCCCTTGTCCAGAAAGCGCACATCCACATTGCGCTTGGTCAGCTTGTTGCGCAGGATGTCTTCGACCTGCACCAGCTGGAAGTCGGCATCGCCGTACATGATGATCTCTTTGTCCTTGAGCTCGATCCCGGCCGACGTTCCCTTGAAGTCAAAACGGGTGCCAATTTCCTTGGCGGAATTCTCAACAGCGTTTTTCACCTCGACGAAGTCGGCTTCGCAAACCGTGTCAAACGATGGCATAAATACTCTCCTTGCAGGCCAGGCTGAGCGCCTGAGTGGGTCGCGACAAGTGCGACAATCTAGCGATGTTAGTCGAGAAAAATGCCCCGCTGCAGCAATACAACACCTTTGGCATCATGGCGCGGGCCATGAACCTGGTGCGCGTGCAGGCCCCGCAGGATATCCGTGATTTTTTGGCCCAGCCCCCGTTGGGCGCCAGCCGCCAGGTGGTGGTGCTGGGGGGCGGCAGCAATATCGTCATCACCGGCGATGTCGAGCCCACCGTCTTCAAGATGGAGATCATGGGCAAGCGCCTGGTCGAAGAGACCGACAAGCACTACATCATTGAAGTGGGCGCCGGTGAAGTCTGGCACGAGGTCGTGGCCTGGAGCCTGGCCCAGGGCTACCCCGGGCTGGAGAACCTGGCGCTGATCCCCGGCACCGCAGGTGCGGCGCCCGTGCAGAACATTGGCGCCTATGGCGTGGAGCTGCAAGACCGCTTTGACTCGCTCGATGCGATCGACCTGAGCAATGGCGAGCATTTCAGCCTGCATGCGGCGCAGTGCGCGTTTGGCTACCGGGATTCGGTGTTCAAGCATGCGCCGGCCGAGACCATGCCATTGACGATGATTGCCCGCGCCACCGGCGTGGCCGAGCCTCGGGGCATGGGCCTGGCGGGCCGCGCCGTCATTACCCATGTGCGGCTGCGCCTGGCCAAGGATTGGAAGCCCGAGCTGGGTTACCTGGACCTGGCCCGCAAGCAGGCCGAAAAAGGCATTGCGCAGCCCACGGCACAGGACATCTTTGACTGGGTGGTGGAGATCCGCCGCGCCAAGCTGCCCGATCCAGCGCAGATCGGCAATGCCGGCAGCTTTTTCAAGAACCCGCAGGTCACTGCCGACCAGTGCGAGGACATCATCGCGCGCGAGCCCAAAATTGTGCACTACCCGATGCTGGATGGCAGCATCAAGCTGGCTGCGGGCTGGATGATCGATGCCTGCGGCTGGCGCGGCAAAAGCATTGGCAAGGCCGGCGTCTATGACCGCCAGGCGCTGGTGCTGGTCAACCTGGGTGCGGGCGAGGGCAGCGTGACCGGTGGCGAGGTGGTGACCTTGGCACGCGCGATCCAGACCAGTGTCTATGAGCGCTTTGGTATCCAGCTGGAGCCCGAACCCGTCGTCTGGTAGCTGCGTTAGCGGCTCGAAATGGCTCAGCGCTTGGCTGGCGGAATCCAGCGCGCCAGCGCAGCCGCCGCGCCCCAGGCCAGCAAGCCGATGCAGGCAATGCCGCTGGCCAGCGACAGGCTGCCTGCCAGAAACGACAGCAGCGCTGGCCCCAGCGATGAGCCCAGGTCGGCCGCCAGACGCCATAGCCCGAGAAAATGCGCCCGCGCATGGCGCGGTGCGTGGTCGGCCCCCAAGGTCATGATCAGGCCCGAGCCAATGCCATTGCCAAAGCCCAGCGCCATGGCCGCCAGCAGCAAGGTCGTCACGCTGGCCGTCAGCGGCATCAGCAGCATGGCCGCGCCCATCACCAGCATCGATGGCACGGCCACCCAGCGCCGGCCTTTGAGATCCATCAGCTTGCCGGCGGGGTAGAAGACCAGCATATCGATGGCGCCTGCCAGCCCGTAGACCAGCGAGGCGGCAGCCGGTGCCAGCGCAAGATGGTCGGCCCACAGCGGGATGACCACCTGGCGCGAGGCACGCACGGCGCTGACCAGCAGCACGCCCAGGCCCAGCGTGAGAAACAGCCGGTGGTGATCGCGCAGAATGCCGGCGATGGACGGTGCCTCGGTGGGCAGCGGCTGGCCCGGCAGCGCGGCGGGCGCCGCCAGATCGGGCACGCGCAGGCCAATGGCTGCGGCGCAGAGGACGCCCACAATGCCCACCGCAAAAGCGGCATGCAGGCCCCAGGTATGCATGGCCCAGGCGCCAATAAAGGGCCCGATGAACATGCCGATGCGCATCACCCCACCCAGGGTGGACAGCGCCCGCGCGCGGTAGGACACGGGCACGGCCTCGGTCAGATAGCTTTGCCGCGCCAGGTTGTAGACCGCCTGCGACATGCCCACCATCAGGCAGCCCAGCGCAAACAGCCACAGCTGCTGGGTGGCCAGGCAGAGGGCCATGCCGATCGCGCTCCACAGGCCAGCGGCCACAATCGCCCAGCGCTCGCCCCAGCGGGCTGTGATCAGCGATGCCGGGATATTGCTCAGCAAGGAGCCAATGCTGACCAGCCCCACCACCAGCGCGGCGATGGGCACTGACGCGCCCAGATCGCGCGCCATCAGCACGATGACCGGCAGCACCGCACCTTCGCCAATGCCAAACAGCAGCGAAGGCCCAAAGGCCGCCACGGCAATGCGGCGCAGCGAGAATGCTGCGTCGCTGTCTAGGGCCGGATCGGATGCGGGAGGAGGGGAGCTGGGCGTGCCCATGGTCGCGGTAAGGTGGGTATCAATCTGCGCTGGTTGCCTGGGGTGCTGTGTGGATCAGCACCTCAACCGCAGATTGTGCGCCTGCCCGCCGCTTGGGTGGCGCTGATGCTGTCGCGGGCAGAACTCGGCCTGCGCGGCTTATTTGAGGCTGCCCGAGAGGAAGCGTGCCAGACGCTCACTCTTGGGGTTGGCCAGCACCTCGCGCGGCGGGCCTTGCTCTTCGATCAGGCCCTGGTGCAGAAAGATCACATGGTTGGAGACCTCGCGGGCAAAGCCCATCTCATGCGTCACGACCAGCATGGTTCGGCCTTCCTGGGCGAGGACCTGCATCACGCGCAGCACCTCACCGACCAGCTCGGGGTCGAGGGCAGAGGTGGGCTCGTCAAACAGCATCACCTCGGGCTCGACCGCTAGCGCACGCGCAATGGCCACGCGCTGCTGCTGGCCGCCACTCATATGGTTGGGGTAGCTGTCTTCCTTGTTTTCCAGGCCCACCAGCTTGAGGTACTTGCGGGCGCGGGCGACGGCCTCGTCCTTGCTGATGCCCAGCACATGCACCGGCACTTCGATGATGTTCTGCATCACCGTCATGTGGGCCCAGAGGTTGAAGTGCTGGAACACCATCGCCAGCTTGCTGCGCAGGCGCTGGAGCTGCTTGGGGTCCACCGCGTCCAGCGCGCCATTGCGGCCGGTGCGCAGCTGCAGGCTTTCGCCAGCCACGATGATCTGGCCTTGCTGGGGCTGCTCCAGCAGGTTGATGCAGCGCAGAAAGGTGCTCTTGCCCGAGCCGGAGCTGCCGATGATGCTGATCACGTCGCCAGCGCAGGCGTTGAGCGAGACGCCCTTGAGCACCTGGTTGCTGCCATAGCTCTTGTGGATGTCCAGCGCCTGCAGTTTGTAGTTGGATGCGTTCATATCTCGATGCTCGAATGTCTTAGGCCTTGCGCGGGGCCAGGTAGCCCAGGAAACGGCGCTCGGCGAGGCGGAAGATGCCAATCAGGATGAAGGTGATGCTCAGGTAGATGGCAGCTGCCGCGATATAGGCTTCAAACGGCAGGTAGTAGTCCGAGTACACCCGGCTGGCAGCGCCGGTCAGGTCCACCAGCGACGGCACGGTCGAGGCCAGGCTGGTCGAATGCAGCATCATCACCACCTCGTTGCTGTAGGCGGGCAGGGTGCGGCGGATGGCGCTGGGCATCACGATGCGGCGCATCAGCTGCCAGCGGCTCATGCCCATCGCGCGGGCCGCTTCCACTTCGCCCTTGTAGGTCTCGCGGATCGAGCCGGCGAGCATCTCGGCCGTGTAGGCGGCGTTGTTCAAGGTGAAGGCGAGGAACGCGCAGAAGAACGGCTCCTTGAAGTAGGTCCAGGGCCAGACCGCATCCCAGCGCGCCTGAACCCATTCAAGCTGCGAGAAGCCGTAGTAGATCAGGTAAACCTGGATCAGCAGCGGCGTGCCGCGCATGAAATAGGTAAAGGCGCCCACGCTTTTGCGCAGCAGCCAGGAGCGGCTGACCAGCGCGAGCGCGCCCAGCAGCGCCAGCACAGCGCCAATGGCCAGGCTGGACAGCAGCAGCTTGAGGGTGGTGACCAGGCCCTCGCCGTACAGCGCAAGGGTGTCGGGCTGAAAAATGACTTCCCAGTTCATAGCTGCACCTTTTCGGTTCCCAGGCTGTAGCGGGCATTGAGACGGCCCAGCGCCCACAGCGATACCGATGTGTAGACCAGGTACAGCGCAGCGGTGAAGAGGAAGAAGATAAAGGGCTCGCGCGCAGCGGCGCTGGCCTGCTTGGCCAGGTAGGTCATGTCTTGCAGGCCGATCAGGCTGACCAGCGCGGTGGCCTTGATCAGCACCAGCCAGTTATTGGTAAAGCCGGGCAATGCATAGCGCACCATTTGCGGCAAGGTGATGCGAAAGAAGGTCTTGACCGGACTCATGCCGAAGGCCCAGGCCGCTTCCATCTGGCCCTTGGGGATGGCCAGGATCGCGCCCCGGAAGGTTTCGGTCATATAGGCGCCGTAGATAAAGCCGATCGTGAACGAGCCGGCCACAAAGGGGTTGAGGTCGACCGAGCTTTCGCTGCCCATCTTCTCAAGCAAGGTATTGAGGCCGATGGCGCCGCCGTAGAAGACCAGCAGCATCATCACCAGCTCAGGGATGCCGCGCACGATGGAGGTGTAGACCGTCGCCAGCACCACCAGCGGGCGGCGGCCCGACAGCTTGGCACTGGCGCCCAGCAGGCCCAGCACGGTGGCAATGGCCGCTGATGCCAGTGAGACCGCTACCGTCAGCAGCGAGCCCATCAGGATCGATTGAAAGTAATCACTCATAGTTTTTGGCCTTAGGCGCCGTGATTGCGGTACGCAATCGGGCCCATGGATGGCCTGGTGTTTGCCTTGGGGGGGCGCTGCAAAAAGGCTTGGCACCATGGAATTGCGGCGCGATTCATCCAGTATGAAGACTCTGGAGCAGCGCGCCGCTTGGTGTTAGCCCTGATCGAGGACGCGGTGGCGCCAGGGGCGCGACCGCGTTTTGCAAAGATCAGTTGCCGTAGGGGTCGAAATCGAAGTACTTCTTGGCAATCGTGGCATAGGTGCCATTGCTGCGGATGGTCTTGATCGCTTCGTTGATCTGCTTTTTCAGGTCGCCCTGGTTCTTGCGCAGCGCAATGCCGATGCCATCACCGTAGTACTTGGTCTCGTACTGGTCCGGGCCCTTGTAGCCGTAGTCGGCGCCTTCGGCCTTGCGCAGGAAGCCGCCGTTGACTTCGACCTTGTCAGCCACGGTGCCGTCAAGGCGGCCGGACTTGATGTCCAGGTAGACCTGGTCCTGGGCTTCATAAGGCACGATGGTCGCGCCTGCAGGCTTGAGCTCGCCATTGGCCCACTTCTCTTGGGTCGAGCCCTTGAGCACGCCGATCTTCAGGCCCTTGGCCGAAGCCGGGCCCTTGTATTCCACGCTTTTCTTCAGCACCACGGCGCTGGGCGTCTTGTAGTAGCGGTCGCTGAAATCGACCACGCGGCGGCGCTCGTCGGTCATCGACATGGAGCTGACGATGACGTCGTATTTCTTGGCTTGCAGGCCGGGGATCATGCTGTCCCAGACTTGCTCGACAAACACGCACTTGCGCTTGATCTGCTCGCACACCGCCTTGGCGATGTCCACGTCAAAACCGGTGACTTCGCCTTGGGGCGTCTTGTAGGTAAACGGTTCGTAGGTCGGGTCGACAGCTACTTTCAGGTCTGCAGCAAACGCAGGGGCGGCGATAGCGGCCACTGCCAGTGCGATCAAGGTTTTACGCATAGTGAATCCTCGGATCCGAATGTTGATAAGGTGGCTAGCATGCTAGTGCTTTTGCTGCCCGCCGTCGGGGTCTCAAATCGGCTTGTGGCGACCCGGCGACAGCTCTGTGCTGTGCTTTGTGGCAAAGCGGCGAGCTTGTGCGCATTATCACCAGCCTAAACGGCCATTGAGCGCAAAAATCGACGTTGAAGCGTCAATTTTTACGCCCTATCCAGGGAAACACTAATAAGTATGGGTTGTGACGGTCGATTCGATCGTCTATTTTGTCGAAACGTCCGCGCTTACTTCTTCCAGTAGCCTGGGCGAATCAGCAGACTGTGGACGCGGTAGGGTGCCTTTTCCTCGATGCCGATGTCCATCGGTACATAGGCCTTGTCGCACTGCAGCAGGTAGCTGGTGATGTAAGGGGTCGGGCTGGTCATCTGCGCGCCGACCTTGCAGCTGCCCACGCTTTGGTGCACATCGTTGAACACCTGCTTCATCTGGTCGGACGTAACCTGCTTGTTGAAGTCTTCGGTAAAAGTCTTGGCATCGGGCACAGCGGCCTTGCCTTCAAAGGCGGCGAGCAGCGCCTGGAAGCGCTGGGCCAGCGCCTTTTCAGCAGCCGGGTTGGGCGCAGGGGCCTGGGGCGCTGCCTCGGCTGCGGGCGGCGTGGCTGCCGCTGCTGGATTGGCCGCTCCCTGGCTGCTTTGGGCCTGGGCCGCCAAAGCGGCGCAGGCCAGCGCGGTGGACAACAGGGCGTGGCGGGACTTACGGTGCATGCGGGTTTCCTTGGTGTTGTTTTGCATCTGGCCATCCTAGGCGCAGTGGGCGCGCTGGTGGTAACACTTGGTGTTCAGATGCTGGGGGATGAAAGGGGCTGCAGATGGCTTTTTTGGGGCCTGCCATGCAAGCCATCAAGGGTGAGCAGCGCAGTTGCTGCACTTGCCACCTTGCTCGGGTCCCCCACTGTGCACCTGCGCACCCCGACCCGCATGCCATCCAAGGCCGTAATAGCGCTTGAGAATTGGCCTACATGGTGGGTCGATGCAAAACCGGGCAAGGCCTGTATCCATGCGCTTGTGCGGCGCGCGGCGGTGGCCGGGGCGGGCCCGCTTTCATCTTGGCGACCCGGTTTTGGCGCCGTTGCAGCTAAGGTGTCGCGCAGTGATAGGCAACCGTTTAAGGATATAGAGATGAATGGCGCACACAGTCTGGTCAAGACTTTGCTGGCTGCAGGGGTGGATACCTGCTTTGCAAACCCTGGTACCAGCGAGATGCACTTTGTAGCAGCTTTGGACCAGATCCCCGGCATGCACTGCGTTCTGGGCCTGCAGGAGAACGTGGTCACCGGGATGGCCGATGGCTACTACCGCATCGCCCGCAAGCCCGCCTGCACCTTGCTGCACTGCGGCCCGGGCCTGGCCAATGGCCTGGCCAATTTGCACAATGCGCGGCGCGCGCGCAGCGGCATTGTCAATATCGTGGGCGACCAGGCCACCTACCACCGGCCTTTTGATGCGCCGCTGACGGCTGATACCGATGGCCTGGCGCGCGCCGTATCGGGCTGGGTGCATACCAGCACGCACAGTGCGGACCTGGGCCAGGATGCGGCGATGGCCGTGCGTGCCGCCTCGACCTTTCCCGGTCAGATCGCCAGCCTGATCCTGCCGGCCAATGTGTCCTGGGACGAAGGTGGTGTGGTGGCGCAACCGCTGCCCCTGCCTGCGCCGCTCGCAGCGGATGGCCATGCGATCGATGAAGCGGCAAGGGTGCTGCGCCAGGCGGGCGGCAAGGCCTTGATTCTGCTGTCGGGCGCGGCGGTGTTTGCGCCGGCCCAGGCGCTGGTGTGGCGGCTCGCGCAGGCGAGCGGCGCTGCCGTGCTGGCCGAGTACGGCGCATCGCACCTGCAGCGCGGCCAAGGCCGCATGGCGCTGGAGCGCGTGCCCTATGGCATGGAGGCCGCGATCCAAACCCTGGCCCGGTTTGAGCACATCATCCTGGTGGGCGCCAAGCCGCCGGTGGGCTTTTTTGCCTACCCCGGCCTGCCGTCGACCCAGTACCCGGCAAGCGCCCAGTTGCATGTGCTGACGCGCCCCGAGCAGGAGCCGCTGGCTGCGCTGCAGGCCCTGGTGGATGCGCTGCAGGCGCCGCAAGTGGCCATCCCCGATCCAGGCCCCCGGCCCGAGGCGGCCGTTGGTGCCCCCACGCCCGAGAGCCTGGCGCGCACCGTGGCGGCGCTGATGCCCGAGGGCGCCATCGTCTCGGACGAGAGCATCTCCTACGGCCGGGGCTTTTACCCGCACACCCATGCCGCGCCGGCGCATGACTGGCTGCACCTGGCCGGCGGCGCGATTGGCGATGGCATGCCGGTGGCGACCGGCGCGGCCATTGGTGCGGGCAAGCAGCGCCGGGTGATCAATCTGCAGGCCGATGGCTCTGCCATGTATTCGCTGCAATCGCTGTGGACGCAGGCGCGCGAGCAGCTGCCTGTCACCACCGTCGTGCTGAACAACAGCCGCTACAACATTTTGATTGGCGAATACAAGGGCGTGGGCGCCACGCCGGGCGCCACCGCCATGCAGATGCTGGACCTGGGCAACCCCTCGATTGGCTGGGTGAAGCTGGCCGAAGGCATGGGCGTGGAAGCGGCGCGCGCCACGACCATGGAGGAATGCGCCCGGCTGATGCAGGCCAGTTTTGCTAAATCCGGCCCCTTCTTGATTGAACTGATAATTTAATAAATTCTGAACATACAGGTTTGGAAGTCACCTACACTGCTGCCTGACCATGCTCCAACGCCTGCGCAGCCGCCCCCGCTTCTCCGCCGTCATCACGGCGGTTTTTGCGTTGCTGCTGCTCGTGGCATCGCTGGCAGGTGTGCAGGTGCGCGTGCTGGCGCAGCCCATTGCGGCGGCGCTGGCGGCCGATGTATGCAGCGTCAATGCACCGGCGCTGGATGTGGCGCTGGCCCATGGCGAGCACCTGGCAGCGGATGATCTTCTGCCGGATGGCAGCGACAGCCACAGCGCGCACAGCGCCCATGGCGCCGATTGCGTGCTGTGTATTGCGATGGCGCTGCCACTGGCCTTTGCCGCCGATGTGCACCGGCCAGCGGCCCCTGCCTTCCACCCGCAGTGGCAGGCCCAGTCGGCTCACTACCCCGAAACGCCGGGCGCGCCACTGCCCGCGCGCGGCCCGCCTCCCGTTCTTGTCTAACGCACTTATGCCGCAGTGATGCTGCCGCTGCTCTCCGCGCCCATCGCGCGGGGAGGGCGGCCGCGCAGCCTCTGCAACCCATGGGCCTCTTCGTCATGTCTGCTTTAGCCGCCTTCGCTGCGGCCGGCTGGGCATGGCTGCGTGCGCCCCCACCACATTGATGCAAGCCGCTGCGCCCAGCAGCGCTTGCTGCGAGAGACATTGATGACTTCCTACTTTTTGGAGGCGGCGCCGGGCCTGCGCCTGCCAGCCCCACCGCGCGCCCGCTTGCAGCGTCCGCAGATGGCGCTATCCGCACTGGTCTTGGCCACCAGCTCTGCCTGGGCGCAAAGCCCTGCTGCATCATCAGTACCTGCGGCCAGCGTGCCGGAGATCAGCCTGCAGGAGACCGTCGTAACCGCAGTGCATGAGCATTCGCCGCTGCAGGTGGTGGCTGATCCCAAGCAGCCGCGCCAACCGGTGCCAGCGAGTGACGCGGCCGACTACCTCAAAAGCATTCCGGGCTTCTCGGCGATCCGCAGTGGGGGCTCCAACAGCGACCCGGTGTTCCGGGGCCAGTTTGGCTCGCGCCTGCCGATATTGACCAATGGGCAGACCTTGTTGGGCGCCTGCCCGGCGCGCATGGATTCGCCCAGCTCCTATATCTCGCCCGAGACCTACGATGTGCTGACGGTGGTCAAAGGCCCGCAGACGGTGATCTGGGGGCCGGGCGCATCGGCCGGAGTGGTGCGATTTGACCGCGAACGGCCCGAACTGGACAGCGGCCAGGTGCGGCTGTCTGCCAGCCTGCAAGGCGGCACCGCCGCGCGCAGCGACCAGAACATCGACCTGCTGGCCGGCAATGCCGCGTATTACCTGCGCCTCACCTCCAACCATTCGCAAAGCAAGGACTACCGCGACGGCGATGGCCAGCGCGTGCCCTCGCACTGGGACAAATGGAACACCGAAGTCGCCATTGGCTGGACGCCCGATGCCAACACCTGGCTGGAGCTGAGCGCCGGCCAAGGCGATGGCGAGGCTCGCTATGGCGGCCGGGGCATGGATGGCAGCCAGTTCAAGCGCGAAAGCTATGGCCTGCGGCTGGAGAAAAAGAACATGAGCGAGCGATTGACCAAGCTGGAAGCGCAGCTCTATTACAACCGCGCCGACCATGTAATGGACAACTTCAGCCTGCGGCCCTTTGTGCCGGAAGGGGGCATGTCCATGCCGATGGCGGCCAATGTACGGCGCACCACCACCGGCATGCGCGTGGCCACCACCTGGCAGCTGGGCCCGCACACCGAAGCGGTGCTGGGCGTCGATGCCATGGGCAGCCCGCATGACAGCCGGTCGGGCACGGAGATGCAGTCCTACCGCAGCAAGCCCTGGGCGCGGGATGCCAAGTTCAGCAACCAGGGCCTGTTTGCGCAGGCCACGCAGCACCTGGGTAGTGAAGACAAGCTCGTCGCCGGCCTGCGGCTGGACCGGGCACAGGCCTGGCGCTACCCCAGCGACAGCGGCATGGGCGGCATGGAGGGCATGGGCGATATGGGCACGATGGGTGGCATGCAGGCCATGGCCGGCATGGATGCCAGCATGGCCGCCACGGCCAGCAACCACCGCGAGCGCAGCGCCATGCCCAGTGGCTTTCTGCGCTGGGAGCGTGCCCGCGCCGATGGCAGCACGCTTTACGCCGGTATTGGCCATGTGCAGCGCTTTCCGGATTACTGGGAGCGGATATCGCCCAGCAACAGCGCAGCCGACAAGGGCGATGCCTTCAACCACCTGCAGCCGGAGAAAACCACGCAGATCGATGTGGGCGCGAGCTGGAAGGGCGCAGACTGGCAGCTCTGGACCTCCGCCTATGTCGGCCAGGTGCAGGACTATCTGCTGTTTGACTATGCCGGCATGGCCGCCAACGTACGCAATGTACAGGCGCGCACCGCCGGTGCCGAGCTGGGTGGCAGCTACCGGCTGACCCCCGGCCTGACCGCCCAGGCCACCCTGGCCTACAGCTGGGCCCGCAACCGCAGCGATGGCAAACCGCTGCCGCAGGTGCCGCCGCTCGAAGCCAAGCTGGGCCTGGACTACCGGCAAGGCCCCTGGAGCGCTGGCGCGCTGTGGCGCCTGGTTGCCGCGCAGCACCGCTATGCCAGCGGCCAGGGCAATGTCGTGGGCCAGGATCTGGGGCCCAGTGCCGGCTTTGGCGTGCTGTCGCTCAATGCCGGCTACAAGATCAGCGAGCAGTTACGCCTGACGGCCGGTATCGACAATGTCTTTGGCAAGACCTATGCCGAGCACCTGAACCTGGCTGGCAATGCGGGCTTTGGTTTCCCCGGTGGCGTGCGCATCAACGAGCCGGGTCGCACCTTGTGGCTGCGGGGCGATGTGAAGTTCTGATGCAGGCCTGCGCCGCTGCCAGCGAGGTGCTGGTGGCGGCGCTGCGGCTTGGCACTCTTTGAACAGGTTCTTACAGCGGTACGCGCAGAAAAAGCACAATCACCACGCCCAGCGCCAGGTTCAGCGCGACGAGCTGGCGAATCTGGCCCAGGGCCTTGCCGCCTGCCGGCCAGTCCTTGGCGTTAACGGCGCGGTCCAGGCGCTTGAACAGCGCAAAGCGGATATGGCCAAACACGGCCATCATCGCCAGGCCCAGCACGGCCATCACCATCCAGGAAACGGGCATGCTGAACTTGGCACCGGCCTGCGCGGCCATGGTATGGACCAGGCCCATCATGCCGATGCCCGACAGCAGCACAGCGGCGATGATGACCAGCACCACGGCAAAGAAGCGCCCCAGCACATCGCGCATCAGCACCAGGCGCTGAGGGGGTTCGAGCTGCTGCAGCGCAGGGCGCAGAAAGAAATGTGCAAAGGCCATGCCGCCCAGCCAGACGATGATGGACAGCAGGTGCACGGTTTTGAGAATGATGTAGAGCATCGGGGGGCGCCGTTTATTTTGTGTGGGGATGCGCTATGGTACGCGCCAAGGCGCCTCGGCTGGGGATGCGGGCCTGCTTTAAAAAATGCCCATGGTTAGACCTGCTGCCATGGCTTCGCCCAGTTCGCGGCAGCGCTGCAGATCGTCGGCGCCAATCTGCTTGGTCGCGGCAATGGCCTCAGGCGTTTGGGCATGGGTGCAGACAATCAGCGGCTCGGCAATGGGCTTGAGCCGCCAGCCGGTCGCGATGCGGGCAATTTGGCGCGCCGCGTTGCTGCCATCGCTGCCAGCGCAGATGAGGGCGGCATAGGGGCGGCCCTCAATGCGGTCCAGCGCCGCGTAGTAGCAGCGGTCAAAAAAGTCCTTCATCAGCCCACACATCGCAGCCAGGTTCTCGGGACAGACAAACAGGTAGCCGCTGGCGTCCAGCACATCGGCAGGCCCGGCATCGGGCGCGCACAGCAGGCGCACTTCCACCCCGGCCTGGCTGGCGGCAGCCGCACGCGCGGCCTCGGCCATCTGGCGGCTGCCATCCGTGTGGCTGTGGTAGACGATCAGGAGTTGGGGGCTGTCCATGGTAGCAAGCATAGTGGCAAAGGCGGCTGTCATCTGCAGGACGCGGGGCCGCACCATCGGCTGCGTTGCATGCTAGATTGGCTGATCGCTACCGAGGCTTGGCCACAAGGCACACCACCATGAACGCATTGTTTGAACGCATTTCTACCAGCTTCCACGCCCAAGGGCTGATGCAGACCCTGGGCGCAAGCCTGCTGTCCGTGCAGCCGGGGGAGGTGCAGATTGCGCTGCCCTACCAAAAGGCGCTGTCGCAGCAGCATGGCTTTTTGCATGCCGGCGCGGTGAGCAGCGTGGTGGACGGCGCGGCAGGCTATGCGGCGCTGACGGTGGCGGCCGAGGGCTATGAGGTGGTCACGGCCGAGTTCAAGATCAACCTGATGCGGCCTGCGATTGGCGAGCGCTTTGTCGCCATTGGCAAGGTGGTGAACGCTGGCAAGCTGCTGACGGTTTGCAGCGGCGAGGTGCTGGCCTATGGCGCAGATGCGGCAGTGCCACCTAAGGTGGTGGCGCTGCTGCAGGCGACGATTGTCAATGTGAAGTACTGAGACGACCACCAGCAGCCCACCAGGGACCGCTGCAGCTGCGCCTTCCGATTACGTGCTCAGTCCTGCCACTGGAACAGCGGCGGCTGCTTGCCCACAAAGCGGGCGATGGCCTCCTGGTGAAAGGCGCTTTCGCGGCACAGCGTCTGGGCCAGCGCTTCTTGCTGGTAGATCTCGTCGCGCTGGGTCTCAAAGGCGCGGTTCATTACGCGTTTGGTGTAGCCCATCGCCTCGGTCGGTGCGCTGGCAAAGCGCTCGGCAAAGGCCAGCGCGTCGGCCAGCACGTCTTCGCTGGTGATCTTGTAGACCATGCCCATCTGCTGCGCCTCAGGGGCGGCGACGACGCGTGCGGTAAAGGCCAGCTCCTTGGCCGCTTGCAGGCCCACCAGGCGCGGCAGCAAATACATGCCGGCCAGATCGGGCACAAAGCCGATCTTGGCAAACACGCAGCAGAACTTGGCAGAGGGCGCGGCCAGCACAAAATCAGCCGCCAGGGCCAGCGACAGGCCGGCGCCAAAGGCGCTGCCCTGCACGGCGGTGATGACGGGCTTTTCCATGTCCAGCAGCTCGTCAAACCAGCGGTGCAGGCCCAGCATGCGGTTGCGGCTGTCAAACACATCTTGCTTGCCGGCAACAGCGGCCTGCATGCTCTTGATGTCGCCGCCGGCGCAGAAATGGCCGCCAGCCCCCGTCAGCACCACGGCCTTGATCGCGCGGTCATCGCGCACCTGCGGGATCAGGCGGCTGAAATCCTCGCGCATCTGCTCGTCGAGTGCATTGCGGGCCTGGGGGCGGTTCATCGTCAGCACGGCAGTGGTGCCATGCATGCTCAGGGTCAGGGCGGTCATATCAGTCGGTTTTCAACAATAAAACGGTAGGGCGGGCCAGGGGCGGGAGCGGGGGCTATTCGGCGCGGATGCCCAGCTTTTGGGCCACCGGTATCCAGCGTTCGCGCTCGGAGGCCACAAACTGCCCCCATTCTGCGGTGCTGGCCGCAATCGGCTGCGCACCTATGCGACGCAGACGCTCTTGCACATCGGGCTTGGCCAGGGACTGGTTGATGGCCCGGGCCATGCGCGCCACTGCGTCAGCCGGCGTGCCGCTGCGGGCCACCACGCCAAACCAGGCGCTGGCCTCGGTATCGCCAAAGCCCAGCTCAGCCAAGGTGGGCACCTGGGGCAGCGCTGCAAAACGCTGTTTGTCCAGTATCGCCAGCGGCACAATGCGCCCACCAATGGCCTGCTGCATGCAGGAGGGCAGCGCGTCGAACATGATGTCCACATTGCCCCCCATCATGCTGGTGATGGCCGGTGCGCTGCCGGAAAACGGCACATGGGTGACCTGGAAACCCATGCGCTCGGCGGCATATTCGCCCGCCAGGTGGGTGATGTTGCCGCTGCCGGCCGAGCCCATGCTGAGCGTCTTGCCCTGGCGCTGCGCCTGCTGGGCGAGCGTGATCAGCGCGCGCAGATCGCTGGCGCCCAGGTCCTTGCGGGTGACCAGCAGCAAAGGCGCCTTGCCCAGGCCCGCAATGGGCACAAAATCCTTGACCGGGTCATAGCTCATCTTGGCGTAGATGGCGCTGTTGATGACGAGCGGCGCATTGGAGCCGACAAAGAAGGTCAGCCCATCGGCGGGGGCGCGCAGCGCCGTCTCGGCCGCAATCATGCCGGCGGCGCCGGCCTTGTTCTCGATGACGATGGGCTGGCCCGTGCTCTGGCCCACATCCTGGGCCACGATGCGCGTGATCTGGTCGGCGGCGCCGCCCGCAGGGTAGGGCACGACCCAGCGCAAGGGGGCATCGGCCGCGCGTGCCAGCCAGGGGCTGGCCAGGCTGGCGGCTGCGCTCCATTGCACAAGACGGTGGTGGAACTGGCGTCGGGATACGGGCATCAACTGTCTCCTAGGCAGCATCTAGTTATCGGCATGTGGGGCGCTGCCTGCCCCAGCATCCATGCAGGCTAGGGCCGTTTTTGGGTAGCGTCCAATACCAAATTGCACTCAGCTGATATGCAGGCGCATGCGGGCTTTAACCGTATGCTCTGGCTCATTCGGCGCACAGCGCTGACCACATCGAGACCTACCCGGAACCAGGAGTCCCTTCCATGACTGCATTTTTGAAGTACGAACAGCAAGGCCATGTCGTTACCCTGACGATGAGCCAGCCCGAGCGCCGCAATCCGCTGACCGGCAACACGGCGGTGGCTGAGATCCTGGCCGCCTGCGAGACCATTGCGGCCGACAGCAGCGTGCGGGCGGTCATCCTGACGGGCGAAGGCCCCGCGTTCTCGTCGGGCGGTGATATCAAGACCATGCAGCAGCAGTCTTTTGGCGATGTCGATGGCATGCGCATCCGCGATGACTACCGCCGTGGCATCCAGCGCCTGCCGCTGGCGCTGTTCAACCTGGAAGTACCCACCATCGCGGCGATCAATGGTGCGGCAGTAGGCGCGGGCCTGGACCTGGCCTGCATGTGCGACCTGCGCGTGGCCTCGGACAAGGCCAAGTTTGCCGAGAGCTTTGTGAAGATGGGCATCATCCCCGGCGACGGAGGTGCCTGGCTGCTGCCCCGGGTGATTGGCATGGCGCGCGCGGCCGAGCTGTCACTGACCGGCCGCATGATCGATGCCGCCACCGCCTTGCAGTGGGGCCTCGTGTCGCAGGTGGTGCCGGCCGAGGAACTGCTGAACGCCGCCAACGCCCTGGCCAGCGAGATTGCGGCCAACCCGCCCCAGGTCACCCGCATGACCAAGAAGCTGATGCGCGAGGGTATGCACCAAAGCCTGGCTTCGCTGCTGGAGCTGTCCGCTGCCTACCAGGCACTGGCGCACCAGACAGCTGACCACCGCGAAGCCGTGAGCGCCTTCCTTGAAAAGCGCACCCCTGAGTTCAAGGGCTAACGCAGCGTTCTTCCCCTAGCCGAAGGCTTGCTGGATCTGGCCCGCCAGCTGCAGTGCCTGCGCCTCGCTCGTGATATTGGCAAAGCCCATCAACAGGCCTTGGCGCGGCGCGGCATCAATATACCAGCGCGACAGCGGGTGCATGGCCAGGCCTAGCGCGCGGGCGCGCTGGGCCACCAGGCTGTCGTTGTCGCCGTCCTGGATCTGGCCGAGAAGGTGCAGACCGCCGGGCTGCAAGTCAATGCGCAGGCGATCGCCCAGCACTTGCTGAAAACTGCGCTGTGCGACTGCGCGGCGCTCGGCATACAAGAGCCGCATCTTCTTGAGGTGGCGGGCAAAGTGGCCCTGGGCCATGAAGTCGGCCACGCTGGCCTGCAGCAGGTAGGGGCAACCGGCATTGAGGTTGGAGCTGACAGCCTGAAAGCGCGGCACGACCTCGAGCGGCACCACCGCGTAGGCCAGGCGCAGACCGGGAAACATCACCTTGCTGAAGGTGCCGGCGTAGATCACGCGGTCCTGCCGGTCCAGGCTTTTGAGGGCGGGCAGGGGCCGGCCCTGGTAGCGGAACTCGCTGTCATAGTCGTCCTCGATGATCCAGCTGCCGGCTTCGTGCGCCCATTCGAGCAGCGCCATGCGCCGCTCCAGCGACAAGGTCACGCCCAGCGGGCTTTGGTGCGAAGGCGTCACCATCGCAAACCGCGCATAGGGGCTCAGCTGCCGGCCCGCATCCACCTGCAGGCCCTGGGTATCGACGGGTACGGGCACAATCTGCACGGCGGCATTTTGCAAAAACGGCCGCGCCAGGATATAGCCCGGGTCCTCAAACCAGAAGGCATCGCCAGGGCTGGCTAGGCTGCGCAGGCTCAGCTCCAGGGTGTTGCGCAGGCCGGTGGTGACAAAGACCTGCTCGGGCACGCAGGTCACGCCGCGCGACACCGCCAGGTAGGCCGCTATGCGCTGGCGCAACTCCTCATCGCCTTGCGGGTTGGGGTAGGCGAGGCGGAAGGGCTCGCTGCTGCGCAGGCGGTGGGTGACCAGCCGGTTCCAGACCTTGCGCGGAAAGGCATCGATCGCTGGCAGGCCCAGCTGCAAGGGGCGCGGCTGCAGGCCGTCGTGGTCTACGATATCGGCGGCTGGTGGCTGGGCCATGGCTTGCGGCGCCGGGGCCGTGGCAGCCGGGGGCAGGCTCGGGGAGATGACGGTGCCCGCCGCCCCGCGTACCTGGAAATAGCCTTCATCGGCCAGGATGCGGTAGGCCAGATCGACGGTGCCGCGCGCCAGGTTCAGCTCGGTGGCCAGCGCCCGCGACGCAGGCACCCGGTCGCCGGCGCGCAGATGGCCTTGCGCAATGGCGGTTTTGAAGCGCTGGCAGATCTGCAGGTACATGGGCAGCTGCAGGCTGCGGTCGACCTGCAGCTGCAGCGCTGGCACAGGGTGGGCGTTGGGAGGGGTAGAGATCATGGCCTAGTCATTTTTGCATTTCTTGGCTCTTTTGGCTTGGCCAAGACCATCGCATACTGGCTACCAGCAACGGAATTCACCGACGCAACCCAGCCATGGAGATAGCTATGCAAACCCGACTCGACTTCTACACCGCCGACCCCGCCATCATGAAGGCCCTGATGGGCGTGGAAAACCAGATTGCCAAGGGCAGCCTGGATATTCTGCTCAAGGAACTGGTGCGCCTGCGCGCCTCGCAGATCAATGGCTGCGCCTTTTGCCTGGACATGCATGTGACCGATGCGGTGAAGGCCGGCGAATCCAGCCGCCGCCTGGCCACCGTGGCCGCCTGGCGCGAGACGCCGTTCTTCAGCGACCGTGAGCGCGCCGCGCTGGAATGGACCGAGGCGCTGACGCTTGTCTCGCACGACCATGTGCCCGATGCCGTCTGGGACGCCGTGCGCCCCCACTTCACGGATGCCGAGCTGATGGAGCTTACCGCCGTGATCACCTCGATCAACAGCTGGAACCGCTTTGCGATTGCCTTTCGCAAGATGCCGGTTTAAGAAGCTAGCTCCCCGCGTGGCGCAAGACGGCCTATGAAAGTCCTGGTTCTGGGCGGCTGCCAGCTGCTGGGCACGAAGGTGGTCAGCAATTTGCGGCAGCTGGGCTACCCGGTGGTCGCCGATGTGGACCCCAGGCTGCCAGCTGCGCTGCATGGCTCCCAGGTGCTGATTGATGTGCGCGATCCACCTGTGATGGAGACGGCCGATGCGCTGGATGGCTGGGCGAGCGCATGCCGCCAGCTGAATGCTGCCATTGCCGCTGCAGCAGTGGCGCACCATATTGCGCTGTCGGCCTTGGGGGTGCAGCGCTTGCAGCACAGCGGCTACTACCAGGCGCTGGCGCTGCGAGAGCAGCTGATCCAGGCCGGCAGCACGCCCTACACCGTGCTGCGTGCCGCACCCCTGTACGAAAGGCTGGCGCAGCTGGCACAGGGCGGCGCAGCCGACACGGCGCTGACCATGCCCCTAGCGCGTATGCAGGCGATGGCCGCAGAGGACCTGGCGATGCTGGTGGCCGATGCTGCGCTGGCGCAGCCGTTGGATGGCTGCATGGAGGTGGCCGGGCCCCAGAAGATGGCGATGGCCGACTGGATGCAGCAGTACCTGCGCTTGCGCGGCGATGCACGCACGGTGCAGGGCGATGCCGATGTGCCTTACCGGGGTGCGCTGCTGGACGATGACTGCCTGGTCCCCACAGGGCCTGCCCGCCTGGGACGGACCACGCTGGCGGCCTGGGTCTGCAAATGCAGGGCGGCTTGATGCCCCAGGCATTGGCTGGACACCGGGGTGTGATTATTTTCAAACGATTGGACGACTGATGACCCGTACCTTGCTCTTGAACTGTGGCCCCCATGGCCAGGCCAGCCATGGCTACCAACTGGCGGCCGATATGCTGGCCGAGCTGGGCCTTGCGCAGCAGCCGCTGCTGGAACGTGATCTGGTGGCCACACCGATACCGCCGATCAGCCGCGACTATGCGCTGGCAATCACCGCCAATGCAAGCGCAGATGCACCCGCGCTGGCCTGGTCGGAAACGCTGATCAAGGAGCTGGAAGACAGCGATCTGCTGATGATTCTGACCCCCATGCACAACTTTGCGGTGCCGGCCACGCTCAAGCTCTGGCTGGACCATGTGATCCGTATCCACCGCAGCTTTGCATCCACGCCCGAAGGCAAGATTGGTTTGATGAAGGACCGTCCTAGCTTGGTATTGGTGAGTTCCGGCGGCTTCCATACGGGGCCCCGTGCCAAGCAGGAAGACTTTTTGACGCCTTATCTGCGCTATGCGCTGGCCTCCATTGGCATCCGCAATGTGCATTTTGTGTTGCTGCAAGGCCTGGTATTTGGGCCTGATGCGGTAGCTGCTGCAGTGGATGGCGCCAGAGATGCGCTGCGCGAGCAGCTGGCCCCATTCAAGCAGCAGGCGCTGGAGGCTTTGGCTACTGCGCGCTGACAGGACGGGTGGCTGGCGCAAGTGGGCCGCAGACAGCGATGGCTGGCAGCGCGGGCTGCCGAGCACGCGGGCCTTGCGCCACCACGGCCTGGTCTGGCCTGGGCGTCAGGAAGGGGGGCTGCTGGACTGGGCAGCCCTGAGCCGCTGTTGCAACTGCCTTGCACATTGCCCGGAATTTCTCAGCGCCGTTCTGGAATCCCTCCGGTCGGCCACACCTGGTCGGCCACACCTAGCCGGCCGCACCTGGTCGGCCACACCTAGCCGGTCGCACCTAGCCGGCCGCACCAACTGGCACATCGGGTCGTCTGTGGCATGGTGACGGGTCGGGAACACCGAGCCCCATGCCCAAACCCTTGGCCCGCCTGGCTCTGTTTGCAGCTTTCAACGCATGCTGGCGGCCAGACTTGATGCCCGCCTGGGCACCGGCTTAGACCGCGTGCAGATGTTCCAGCCGTTCCAGGCGTTCGAGCTCGGCACAGATATCGGCCATGCTGCCCGACATGGCCCAGCGCATACCCTTTTGGCGGTGCAGGCTGGCCGGTTGGGCCCAGTACATCTTGATGGGGGCATCGTTGGCGGCCTGGGCGCTGCAGCGCTGCACTGACAGGAAGGGGCGGGTGTGGGACTGTGCGCCTACCGAGAGGCGGCGGCGCGCAGCGGGTTTGCGCGGCAGGCGGATGCGGTCGATGGGGCGCTGTGCGGGGGCCTCATCGGCAGGGCTGTCTGCGTGGGGCGTTTCTACGCCGGACGTGTCCACGCGGGACGTATCCACGCCGGACATGTTCAGGCCCTGGCCCTCGAGCAAGCTCAGCTGCTGGGCGGCGCCACGCTGTACAGCGGCAGAGGACGCGGTGGCAAAGCAGTGCACCTGGGCGGCGAGCTGGCCGTCATTGGCGGCGCCATGGCCGGGTCGGCGGCGGTTGCTGCGCACAATGGCACGCTGGATGGACTGGAACCAGGGCAGGCCAGCGACGAGGGAAAAGGGCGCAAGCGCGCGCAATGCATCTGCTACAAGCATAGGAAACTCCTTGGTATACGGGTAACAGCAGGATTGCGCAGGGCGAGCGCATCCCCCAGGGTTGTGGGCCAAGAGCCCACAACGCCCGCTACCTGGGGTTGCGCAGAAAAGGGAGGGCCGAAGTGGCCGGAAGGGCCGCTAGGCCTAGTTCAGCATCGTGTTGCGGATCAGGCCCACGGCAATGCCTTCGATCTCAAAGGGCTCGCCGGGCTGCACGATGATGGGCAGGTAATCCGGGTTTTCGGCCAGCAACTCAATGCCGTCCTTGGTGCGCTGCAGGCGCTTGACGGTGACGTCATCGCCCAGGCGCGCCACAATGATCTGGCCGTTGCGGGCCTCGCGCGTGGCTTTGACGGCCAGCAGATCGCCGTCGATGATGCCAACATCGCGCATCGACATACCGCGCACCTTGAGCAGGTAATCGGGCTGCTGCTGGAACAGGCCGCCCTCCACGGTATAGGTTTGGTCGACATGCTCTTGCGCCAGGATGGGCGAGCCGGCCGAGACGCGGCCGATCAGCGGCAGCGCCAGCTGGGCGAGCTCTTGCACCACGCGGCCGAGGCCAGCGGCGGCATTGGACACGCCTGCCAGCGGTGAGGAGAAGCGCGTGCCCCGAGCGGCATTGATGGAGCGCACGGTATCGCTTTGCAGGCGAATCCCCCGGGAGGTGCCGCTGACCAGCTCGATCACGCCCTTGCGGGCCAGCGCCTTGAGGTGGTCTTCTGCCGAATTGGCCGATTTGAAGCCCAGCTTGCTGGCAATCTCGGCGCGCGTTGGCGGGGCGCCGGTGCGCGAAATGGCGGTCTGGATCAGGTCCAGAATTTCTTGTTGGCGCGCGGTCAGTTTGGGATGGTCTCGCATAAGATCTCCGTGTGATCTGCGGTGCCGGGCAGAAGCAAAGCCACTGTGCATCCCAACACCTGTATATCAATCCAGTACCTGTATTTTTAACCAGTTTTTTGCAGGAGGCAAGCCTTGCAGCCAAAAATTTTGATCATCGGCACCGGCGGCACCATTGCCGGCATGGCCGATGACGCCGAGAAACCCGGCCAATACCGCGCAGCCCAACTGTCCATTGCGGCCTTGCTGGCGGGTGTGAGCGGTATCGAGACAGCTGCGGCAGGCCCGCTGGATGCGGTGCAGATAGCGCAAATTGATAGCAAGGACATGAATGACGAGGTCTGGCATGCGCTGCTCAAGCGCTGCGATGCGGCCATGCGCGATGAGACCGTGCGCGCTGTTGTTATCACCCACGGAACCGATACGCTCGAAGAGACGGCCTGGTTCCTGCACTGCGTTTTAGGACGCCTGGCCAAGCCCGTGGTGCTGACCTGCGCCATGCGCCCGGCCAATGCGCTGATGCCCGATGGCCCGCAAAACCTCAAGGATGCCGTGGCCGCCGCAGCGGCGCTGGATGCGGATGGCCAACCGCTGCTGCGGGAGGTAGTGGCCGTGACGGGCGGCGGCGAGCTGCACAGCGCGCGCTGGCTGCAAAAGCTGCATCCGCACCGCTTGCTGGCCTTTTCATCGGGCGAGCAGGGCCCCTTGGGCTGGGTGGATGGCGTGACCGTGCGCCTGCGCCAGGGCTATGCGCCGCAGGCACCAGGCGCAGCGGACGGCTACAGCGGCAGCCAGTGGCTGGCCGCCTTGCCAGTACCGGCCAGCCAGCCCTGGCCTTGGGTGGAGATCGTCACCAGCCACGCGGGACTGCGCCCGGGGCTGGTGGAGGCGCTACAGGCACAGGGCATCGACGGCCTGGTGGTGGCGACCACCGGCAATGGCACCGTGCATCAGGTGCTGCTGGAGGCCATGGTGCGTGCACGCCAGCAAGGTTTGCCGGTATGGCGCAGCAGCCGCTGCAGCGATGGGGTGATCAGCGATGCGGTATTACCCGGGGTGGCCGATCTGCAAAAAGACTTGGCGGTGGCCTTGACGCCCTACAAATGCCGGGTGAGTTTGCAGCTGGCGCTGGTGCAGGCACAGACCCAAGCCAAGGGTTAGCGCAGGTACCGAAGGCCTGCTTGCTGATGACGGGGACAGGCATAAAAAAGCCACTGTCGCAAGACAGTGGCGGTGCGGATAAGTCCGAGCGACTTATCAGGCCTGCAGCGCGGCAATGGCGCGTTGCGTGATCTCTTCGACCGAGCCCATGCCGCTGATGGCGCGGTATTTGGGGGCTGCGGCCGGGTCTTGGGCGGCCCAGCTGCTGTAGTAGTCCACCAAGGGGCGGGTCTGGTTGCTGTAGACGTCCAGGCGCTTCTTGACGGTTTCTTCCTTGTCGTCTTCGCGCTGCACCAGGGCTTCGCCCGTCACATCGTCCAGGCCTTCGGTCTTTGGCGGGTTGAACTTGACGTGGTAGGTACGGCCGGAAGCGGGGTGGCTGCGGCGGCCGCTCATGCGCTCGATGATGGCTTCAAACGGCACATCGATCTCCAGCACATAGTCGAGCTTGACGCCAGCGGCCTTCATCGCGTCGGCCTGGGGGATGGTGCGGGGGAAGCCGTCAAACAGGAAGCCATTGGCGCAGTCGGCCTGGGCGATACGTTCCTTGACCAGATTGATGATCAGATCGTCACTGACCAGCTGGCCGGCGTCCATCACGGCCTTGGCCTGCAGGCCTAGCGGCGTGCCAGCCTTCACGGCGGCGCGCAGCATGTCGCCGGTGGAAATCTGCGGAATACCGTATTTTTGGCAGATGAAGGCAGCTTGCGTACCTTTGCCGGCGCCGGGTGCTCCCAAAAGAATTAATTTCATGACGGTCCTTGGAGAATAAAAAACTTGCACGGCAAAAGCGGGCACTAAAGCCCGCTTTTACACAAAAAAACTGGGCTTGAGCATATCACGCATCAGGGGATTGTCAGCGAACTGGCGCCAATACCGTGTCTCGGCTGCGCAAGACAGGCATGCTGCGCCTTTTAGCTTACCGTGTGCTTGCATCGGTGGCCGTTGCGGTGCAGGGCAGGCACGCGGGTTACATCACCGCGCCCAGCAGCTGGCGCACGCGCACCAGGTCTTCGGGCGTATCAACGCCCGAGCCGGGGATCTGCCGCGTCACATGCACGGCGATGCGGTGGCCATGCCAGATCGCGCGCAGCTGCTCGAGCATCTCGATCTGCTCGGTTGGGGCCTGGCTGAGCGTGGGGAAGGTATGCAAAAACTGGGCGCGGTAGCTGTAGATGCCCATATGGTGCAGCGGCGCAAAACCGGGCGTGCCGGTGGTGCCGGGGTTCTTCCACCAGGCGACATTGACAAAATCACGACCCCAGGGGATGGGCGCGCGGCTGAAATAGCTGGCCAGGCCCTGGGCATCGAGCACCACCTTGACGACATTGGGGCTGAGCAGCGACTCCAGATCAGCGATTGGGTGCGCGACGGTGCCCATGCTGGCCTCGGGCCGCTCGCTGAGCAGCGCTGCGACCGCATCGATCAGCGCCGGCGCGATCAAGGGCTCGTCGCCTTGCACATTGACCACGATGTCATCACCACCCAATTGCAGCAGGCTGCAGGCCTCGGCCAGGCGGTCGCTGCCACTGGGGTGCTTGGGTGAGGTCATCACCGCTTGCACGCCATGCTTTTTGCAGGCGTCGATGATGCGCTCGTCATCTGCAGCCACCACCACGCGCTGGGCAGCGCTCTCTTGCGCGCGCCTGGCCACGCGCACCACCATGGGCAGACCGGCGATATCAACCAAGGGCTTGTTGGGCAGGCGCGAGGAGGCCATGCGCGAAGGAATCAAGACAGTAAACGGCGGGGGAGCGGATGCCATGGTGCTAAAGGAGAGGAGAGTGAAGCTGACGTAAATTGTAGCGAGGAGGGCAGCCGGCGAGGTGGCCGACAAGGTGCGACCAGCTAGTCGCAGCCGACCAGGCCCGACAGCGGCAAGCCACCTACCCAGGCAGCCGCCGCTGCTGCGGCGCCCGAGCTCAGGGCGCAGGCTTGACAGGCGTATTGGTCTCGTTGCTGCCAAACAGAATGGCTTCGATGGGGCGCAGCTTCTTGGCGTCGATCATCTCGCGCAGCTTGGGCAGGATGGCGACCAGGCCGTCATAGCCCTGGGCTTTTTCCAGTTGCAGCTGCAGCCGAAAGCCCTTGAGCCCCAGGCCGCTGACCAGCTGGCTGGCAGCGGCATAGGCCTTGATATAGCGCTCGCTGGGATTGCTGATGGCGGCAGCCGCTTGGGTGGCTGTGGCCTGCGCAGCAGCTGGGGCGGCTGCGGCAGCGGGCGGCGGCGTGGGCGCAGGGGCGGCCAGGCTGTCAATGATGTCGCTGGCACTGGAGGGCCATTGGCCCGCGTCGCTGGGGCGCAGCAACTCCAGCAGGCCTTGCTGCAGCAGCTGCTTGATGTCTTCGAGCACCTGCAGCTGTCCGCCCGCCGACGGCGACAGTGCCATCACCTGCTCAATGCTTTTTTGCCCATCAAACATGATGAAGGCCGGTCGCATGCGGTGCGGCAACGAGGGATCCCGGGCGCGCAGCGCCTCCATGCCTTTGTCGGTTTTCTTGAGAATCAGGGTATGCATGGCAATGTGCTGAAAGTAATGGATGCAATCCACAAGGCTTGCCCGCAGGGGCGGCGTGCCTAAATTTTCAGCAAATTGTGTCTTTTTTTTACAAAACCGCTATTGGGGTTTGCCTGTGCGGACGGCCATGCCGGCCCTGGTGGGGCCGCAACTTCATCAAAGCTTAATCTGCCGCAGCTAAGGCGTCGATTTCTTCGTCGCTGAGCGGGCGCGCTTCGCCTTCGAGCATGATGGGCATGCCATCGCGCACCGGGTAGGCCAGGCGCGCGCTGCGCGAGACCAGCTCCTGGCGCTCGCGGTCATAGCGCAGGGGGCCTTTGGTGACGGGGCAAACCAGCAGTTCGAGCAGTTTCGGGTCCATAGCAGCAATCAGTCTTTCTTAACAGGGGGCGATGCGGGCTGGCGCTGGCGCAGCAGTGCATCGGCATGCTGGCCAAAGGCCGGGTCGATGGCAACCTCCAGCGGCACAGCCAGCGCATGCGGGGCAATGCGCCAGAGCTTGTGCGCATCCTTTTCGGTGCACAGCAGCACGGGGGCATCGGGTGCTCCTATTGTAGGTGCGCTGGTCGCGGCGATTCCGAGGCTTGCCAGCCAGGCCGGGTCGTCCAGCGGCGCATGGTCGGGCAGTGCATCGCTGCGGGCGAGCTGCAGGCCCTGGGCTTGCAGCATCGCAAAAAACTCCTGCGGATAGGCAATGGCGGCCAGCGCATGCACCGGCCGGCCGCGCAGATCGGCAAGCGCATGGCGGCGGCCATCCTGGCCAACGGCATAGCAGGCCAGGCTGCGCTGCAGCGGCCAGGCCGCTGCACCTGTGGCGGCCAGGTGCTGGGGCGCTGGGCCGGCGTAGAGCGCAATATCCAGCCGCCGGGGCCAAGGTTCGCGCAGTGGCCCAGCCGGCAACTGCCAGCCATTGCCAATGCCTTGTGCGTTGAAGACGGCAATCTCTACATCGCGGGCCAGTGCCAGGTGCTGCAGGCCATCGTCGCAGACCAGTACATCGACATCGGGGTGCGCCTTCAGGGCCGCCTGGGCGGCCGTGGCCCGCAGCGCAGCCACATACACCGGCACGCCACCGCGCTGGGCGATCAGCAAGGGCTCATCGCCCACCAGGCGCGGGTTGCTGCCAGGGGTGACGGCGATAGCATTGGGATTTTTGCTGTTGTTGCGCCCATAGCCGCGCGAGATAACCGCTGGCCGCCAGCCCTGGGCCTGCAAGGCCTGTACCAGGTGCAGCGTGACAGGCGTCTTGCCCGCGCCCCCGGCGATCACATTGCCCACCACCACCACGGGCACCGGCGCGCGGTAGGCCTTGCACAGACCGGCGCGGTAAAGGGCGCGGCGCAGCGCGCCCAGCGCCGCATAGCACCAGGACAGCGGCAGCAGCGCGATGGTCAGCGGGCCTTTGCGCTGCCAAGCATCGGTGATGCGCGCCGAGCGGGGGCGCGTGGCAGCAGCTGAGGGCGAAGGATTGGGAGGGGGCGGGACGGTCATGCAGGCTGCATGCTAGCACTGCCCAGGCGCGGGGCCTGGGGTTTAGCGTGCGGCCGTCTGGGTGGCAAAGGTGATCTGCTGCAGGCCCACGCGGCGGGCGGCCTCCATCACCGAGACCACGGACTGGTGCGGCGCCAGCGCATCGGCGCTGATGATGATCACGCTGTCCTTGCCGGCAGTGGCGGCATTGCGCAGCGCTTCGGCCATGTCGGCCACGGTCTTGCCTTCCAGCGCGACCTTGCCCACGGCGTAACGGCCATCGGCAGCGACGGAGACAATGATTTCCTTGGGCCGGTCGCGCAGCTGCTCGGCATTGGCGGTCGGCAAGGTCAGCTGCAGCTCGGTGAATTTGCTGTAGGTGGTCGAGAGCATCAGGAAGATGAGCACGACCAGCAGCACATCAATGAACGGGATCAGGTTGATCTCGGGCTCGGTCGTGGTGCGGGGGCGAAAGTTCATGCTGGCTCCTGCCCGGCGATCAGCTGCGGCGCAGCTTGTTCAGGTGGCGCAGAAACTGCTCGGCCGACAGCTCCAGGGTGAGCAGATAGCCATCGACCCGGCTGCGGAAGTAGCGCCAGAAAATGAGGGCAGGGATGGCCACCATCAGACCGAAAGCGGTGTTGTACAGCGCGATCGAGATGCCATGGGCCAGCATGCTGGGGTTGTTGCCGCCACCGCTTTGCGAGCCAAAGATCTCGATCATGCCGATCACCGTGCCCAAGAGGCCCAGCAACGGCGCGGCCGATGCGATGGTGGCGAGGGCGGTGAGGGACTTTTCGAGCTTTTGCGCTTCGCGGCGGCCGGTGCTCTCCAGCGTGGCGCGCAGGTCGGCCTCCGAGATGCGGGGCTCCAAGGTGATGGTGCGCAGGCCGCTGGCCAGCACCTCGCCCAGCGACGAGTTCTGGCCGAGCTGGTTCACCACTTCGGCGCTGGGCACCCCATTGGCAGAGACGGACATGGCTTCCTGCAGCAGGTTGGCCGGGGCGACTTTGTCAGCTTTCAAGGCCACAAAGCGCTCAACGATCAATGCCAGGGCCAGGATGGAGCAGGCAATCAAGGGCCAGATGGGCCAGCCTGCTGCTTGAATGATGGAAAACAAGATTCTCTCTCCGCTCTTTCTTTTTTCAGCGGCCATTATGGCCCAAGGCCACTGCCGGTCCGCCTAAAATCGGCGCTGGCGCTGCGTCCAACCCACAGTCCCGGGATGCCGGAAAGGCCCAGTCATCCACAAAAAATGTGGATAACTTTGTGGGTAATGTGTCATCAGCCGGAAAAATTGCCCAATTTACGGGGTTTTTCTTAGATTGCTTAAAAAATAAGCTGATAAAAATATCGAAAAATCAAAAGCTTGTACGTAGGTTCAATATTTTGTGCTACAGAGTATGACGTATGCATGACGCTGTCACAGAGCCGCTCTCTTGTGGACTACTGCGCATTGGAGGTGTGGGAAAAGGCGATTTTTGAGCCTTCCATGGCCTCTATGTCGTTGCTGTGACGGGAAAAAATGCCGCTGCCAGTGGTTGCTTTGGCAGCTAATTGGCAGCCCCTTCCGATAACGGAGCCTCTGCATCTGGCAAACGATGGCCAGCCCGCTGGATCCCTGGCGCAAGCTCCAGCCGCTACCATGTCTGCTGCATGCCGCGCTGCGGCGCAACCAACACCCACCTCTCCTGATTTCTGCCGCGCCGAGCCTGGCGCCAAGCCGGCCATTTTTATGGACACCACACACTACCCGCCCACTGCCGCTGCCAATGCCGCCCCCAGCCCCCGTATCTGGGAGGTGGGCGCGCTGTGCCGGGCGGTGGCCGATGCGCTGGCGGCGCGCTTCAACCCGGTGGAGGTGCGCGGGGAGCTCAGCGGTTTCTCGCGCGCGGCCAGCGGCCACTGCTACTTCAACCTCAAGGATGCCAACGGCCAGGTGCGCTGCGCGATGTTTCGCCGCTCTGCGCAGGCGCTGGACTTCAACCCGCGCGACGGCGAGCTGGTCGAGGTGGTCGGCAAGCTGGGGGTCTATGAACAGCGCGGCGATCTGCAGCTGATTGTCGAAGGCATGCGCCGGGCCGGGCAGGGGGCCTTGTTTGAGCAGTTCCTGCGGCTCAAGGCGCAGCTCGAATCCGAAGGCCTGTTTGACAGCGAGCGCAAGCGGCAGCTGCCGCTGATGCCGCGCGGCATCGGCATCGTCACCTCGCTGGGCGCGGCGGCGCTGCACGATGTGGTGACGGCCTTGCGCCGCCGCGTGCCGCAACTGCCGGTGGTGCTGGTGCCCGCGCTGGTGCAGGGCGCGCAGGCCGCGCCATCGATGGTGGCTGCGCTGCAAAAGCTCTACCGCCTGGCCGAGGCCCAGATCGCCTATGACGCCCGCCTGAGCATTGACGCGCCGGCGGTGCCCATCGACACCATCTTGCTGGTGCGCGGCGGTGGCTCGCTGGAGGACCTCTGGGCCTTCAACGATGAGCAACTGGCCCGCACCGTGGTGCAAAGCCCGGTGCCGCTGGTGAGCGGCGTGGGGCATGAGACCGACTTCACGATCGCCGATTTCTGCGCCGATCTGCGCGCGCCCACGCCCACGGCCGCTGCCGAGCTGGTCTGCCAGCCGCGCGATGTCTGGCTGGCTGCGCTGCAGCTCGCCGAGCAGCGCCTGGCCGATGGTGTTGAGCGCCATCTGGACCGCCAGCAGCAGCGCCTGGACATGGCAGCCCGCCAGATCGGCAGGCCTTCGTCCTTGGTGCATGGCCAGCAGCAGATGCTGGACCGCCTGGGCCGCCGCCTGCAAAGTGCTGCGCAAAGCCAGTTGCATGGGCAGGACAAGCGGGTGCAGCACCTGGCCAGCGTGTTCCCGGCGGTGGCCGGGCGCCATCTGGAGCGCAGCGAGCAGCGCCTGGCGCAATTGCATGCGCGGCTGGAGCTGCTCAACCCGCGCCAGGTGCTGTCACGGGGCTATGCCTTGCTGACCGACATGCAAGGCCAGGTGGTGAGCTCGGTAACGCAGGCGACACCGGGCAAGGCCCTGCATGCCGAGCTGGCCGATGGCAGCGTCGATATGGTGGCGACCCAGCGCCTGCTGGTCTAAGTTGGTTCGGTATGCAGGCGATCGATTGGCGGTGGATTCTGACGCCGTGCCGTCTGGCTCGCATGCTATCGTCGTCATAGTAAATGGGCTGAACCCGTATTCATAAACGGGTCGATTTTCCTTTTTACAATCGACCACTGAGGCTGCAGGCTGGCCGGTGTTTGTCAACACCGCCTGGCCCGGCTTTGAAACCATACCAACCACGAGGAAACCACGATGGAACGCACTCTGCCACCACTGCCCTATGCGATTGATGCCCTGGCCCCTGCTTACAGCCAGGAAACGCTGGAATACCACCACGGCAAGCACCACAAGGCCTACGTGGACAAGCTCAACGAGCTGCAAAAGGGCACCGAGTTCGAGAACCTGGAACTGGAAGCCGTGATCAAGAAGGCGACCGGTGGTATCTACAACCAGGCCGCTCAAATCTGGAACCACACCTTCTTCTGGAACTGCATGACCCCCGGCGGCGGCGCTGAGCCAAGCGGCGCGCTGGCCGATGCCATCAACAAGAAGTGGGGCAGCTACGCCGAGTTCAAGAAGGCCTTCCAGGCTTCGGCCGTGGGCAACTTTGGCTCGGGCTGGACCTGGCTGGTCAAGAAGCCCGATGGCTCGGTGGACATCGTCAACACCGGCGCCGCTGGCACCCCGCTGACCACCGACGACAAAGCGCTGCTGACCGTTGACGTCTGGGAACATGCCTACTACATCGACTACCGCAATGCCCGCCCCAAGTTTGTTGAAACCTTCTTCGACAAGCTGGTGAACTGGAAGTTTGCGGAAAGCAATTTCGCCTGATAGCGGCTGCCCGGCTGGATGGCCGGGCACACCCGATCAGAGAAAAGGCCGGATGGTGCACTGCACCGCATCCGGCCTTTTGCTTTTTGGGGGCAGGGCGGTGCAGCAACGCCAGTGCCCAGTCTGTCAGCTACAGGCAACACTTGCCTCTGACAAAGCCCCTGATTTGCGCCAGTTTGCCGGGGCGCTCAGATGCATGATTGATAATCAGTCTCATTTGCTTCTTGGCTGGTTGTCTGTATGTTTTTTGCTTCCCGTTTTGCGCTCCACCCGGTGGCTGGCGCAGTCGCTCTGCTGGTGTCTTTTGCCGCTGCCCCCGCTTTGGCCCAAACCCAGGAGGGCGCTGCTGACACCGCTCCCACCACCGCCGCAGTGGCGCCAGCTGCCGGCGAAGACAGCGTCTTGCCGACGGTGACCGTCAACGCCAGTGCCGATGCATCGGCGCAGGGCCTGTCCAAGGCCTATGCCGGCGGCCAGGTGGCGCGCGGCGGCCGCGTGGGCATTTTGGGCACCGAAGACATCATGAACACGCCGTTCTCGACGACGGCCTACACCCAGGATCTGATCCGCGACCAGCAGGCGCGCAGCGTGGGCGATGTGCTGCAAAACGATGCCTCGGTGCGGGTCTCGCGCGGTTTTGGCAACTTCCAGGAATCGTATTTTGTGCGCGGCTTTGTGCTGGGCTCGGACAGCATTGCCTACAACGGCCTCTACGGCCTGCTGCCGCGACAGTATGTGTCGGCAGAGCTGTTTGAGCGCGTAGAGCTGCTGCGCGGCGCCAGCGGCTTTTTGAATGGGGCATCCCCCGCCGGTGACAGCATTGGCGGCGCCCTGAACCTGCTGCCCAAGCGCGCCTCGAACGAGCCGCTGACGCGGGTCAGCGTGGGTGGCTCCAGCGGCGCGCAAGGCTATGCCGCGGCCGACATCAGCCGCCGCTTTGGCCCCGACCAGGCCACCGGCCTGCGCCTCAACGTGGCCAAGCGCAAGGGCGATACCACGATCGACGACGAAGGCGTCGATCTGAGTGTGGTGTCCTTGGGGATGGACTGGCGCTCCAGCAATCTGCGCCTGTCGGCCGATGTGGGCTACCAAAGCCACAAGCTGACCACGCCACGCCCCAATGTGACCTTGGGCGCCGCGGTGACCCAGGTGCCAAGCGCCCCGGACAACAGTAAAAACTTTGCCCAGCCCTGGACCTATTCGAACGAGCGCGACAGCTTTGGCTCGGTGCGCGCCGAGTACGACATCAACAGCCGGCTCACCGCCTGGGTGGCCGGCGGTGCACGCTTTGGCCGCGAACGCAATTCGCTCGCCAGCCTGACCCTGAACAATGGCAGCACCGGCAGCGGCACCCAAGGGCGCTTTGACAATACCCGCGCCGATGACATCTTCACCGGCGAAGTCGGCCTGCGCGGCAAGCTGACCACCGGCAGCATTGGCCACAGCATCGTGCTGGCAGCCTCGGCTTTCTCGGACAAGCGCAAGAACGCTTTCTACTCGCAGCCCGCAGCCAGCGCGCTGGCCACCAATCTGTACAACCCGGTCTATGGCGCGGCACCGCCCTTGGGCACCAGCTCGAACGATCTGGACGACCCGGCCGTGCAGGCCCGCATCAAGCTGTCGAGCCTGGCCTTGTCGGACACCCTGTCGATGTTCGATGAGCGCCTGCTGCTCACGCTGGGTGTGCGCCACCAGACCATCGAGACGCAGACCTTTGCCTACAACACCGGCATTGCAGCGCCCAAGGTGGACAAGAGCCGCACCAGCCCGATGGCGGCCGTGGTCTTCAAGCCGGCCGAGCGGGTATCGCTCTACGCCAACTACATCGAAGGCCTGACCCCGGGCGAGATTGCACCGGCGCTGTCTTCGGGCCTGCCGGTGGCCAATGCCGGCGCGGCGCTGGCGCCCTATGTCTCCAAGCAAAAGGAAGTGGGCCTGAAGTGGGACGGTGGCGATATCGGCGCGGGCCTGGCCTGGTTCACCACCGACAAGCCGCGTGTGTTCCGCAATTCCATCTCGGGCGTCTACGGCCCTGAAGGCATGGACCGCCACCGTGGCCTGGAGCTGAATGTGTTTGGCCAGGTCACACGCGGCCTGCGTGTGCTGGGCGGTGTCACCTGGCTGGATGCTAAGCAACTAGCCGATGGCAACAACCCCAATGCCGGCAAGCGCGTGATTGGCGTGCCCCGCCAGCAAGGCAATCTGGGCCTGGAATGGGATGTGCCGGGCGTACGTGGACTGAGCCTGGATGGCCGCGCGGTGGCCACTGGCAGCAGCTATGCCAATGCGACCAATACCTTGCAAGTGGCAGGCTGGACCCGCTTTGACCTGGGCGCGCGCTACCTGACCGAAATCGACGGCCGCCTGGTCACCTTGCGCGCCCGCGTGGAGAACGCAGCCAACCGCAACTACTGGGCCTCGGTGGGTTCGACCGGCTACCTGGTGCTGTCCAACCCGCGCACCTTCACGGTCAGCGCCAGTGTGGACTTCTAAGCGCTGAGAGCCGGAATGCGGTGTGCCCCATGACTGCGACCAGCCCCGTGCCCCTGCAGCCTGCGCCCGTGCTGCCCGATATTGCCGCGCTCTATGTGGAGCACCATGGCTGGCTGCAAGGGTGGCTGCGCCGCCGGCTCGGTGATGCGCACCAGGCTGCAGACCTGGCGCAAGACACCTTTGTGCGGCTGCTGAGCCCCGCTGCCAGCCATGGCGATGCCAGCGCGGCTACGCCGCCGGCCGCTGCGCTGCGCGCCCCGCGTGCCTACCTGGCCACGGTGGCCAAGCATGTGCTGGTCAACCACCTGCGCAGGCAGTCGCTGGAGCAGGCCTATCTGCAGGCGCTGGCGGTGTTGCCCGAGCCCGAGGCCATCTCGCCCGAGCGGCAACTGGCCATTCTGCAAGCTTTGCAGGAGGTCGATGCGATGCTCGATGCACTGCCGGCCAAGGTAAGGGCGGTGTTCATCCTCTCGCAGATCGACGGCCTGACCTATGCCGAGATTGCCCAGGTGCTGGGCGTGGGCCTGCGCTCGGTCAAGCGCTATATGGCCCAGGCCATGGCCGAGTGCATTTTGCTGGCGGACTGAGGTTGCCGCCATGAGCGTCTGGAATCCGCCGCCCGCGCCCGTGCCCGCGCCTGCGGCCACGCCCCTCATCACCCGCGAGGTGGCGATGCAGGCGGCCGAATGGTTTGTGCGTCTGCAAGAGGAGGCCGGCAGCGCCGATGCCCAGGCCGCGCTGGCACGCTGGCGGGCGCAATCCCCTGCGCATGAGCGTGCCTGGCAGCGGGCGATGGCTGTCAGTCTGCAGGCGGGCTCCATTCCGGCATCGCTGGGCTCGCCCGCGCTGACGCGGCCCCAGCGCCGTGCCACGCGCCGTGATACCGTGCGCGCGCTGGCAGTGCTGATCACGGCGGTGCCCGCGGGCTGGCTGGCCTGGCGCATGGCCGCGGTGCAGCAGTGGACGGCCAGCCACGCCACCGCCACTGGCGAATGGCGCAGCTGGACGCTGGCCGATGGCAGCCGCATGGTGCTGGACACCGCCAGTGCGGCCGATGTGCAGTTCGATGCGCTGCAGCGCCGCATCCATCTGCGCGCTGGCGCGCTCTATGTGGAGACGGCCCCCGATCCGCAGGCCAGCGCAAGGCCATTTATGGTGACCACCGAGCAGGGTGAGGTACGTGCACTGGGCACGCGCTTTAGTGTGCGCTGTGGTGATGGCTACAGCGATGTGGCCGTGCAGCAGGATGCGGTGGAGGTGCGGCCACGCGGCGGCGCTGCAGCACTGCGCTTGCAGGCCGGCCAGCAACTGCGCTTTAGCGACCGCGAAGCAGGGCAGCCACAGGCCGCGCAGGCTGGGGCCAGCCAGTGGACGCAAGGCGTGCTGGCGGCCGACAACATGCGCCTGGATGCCTTTTTGGCCGAGCTGGGCCGCTACCGCAAAGGCTGGTTGCGTTGCGACCCGCAGGTGGCGGCGCTGCGCATCTCGGGCGCGTTCCAACTGGCCGACACCGACGCGGTGCTGGCCAACCTGGCCCATCTGCTGCCGGTGCAGATCAGTGCCCGAACCCTTTACTGGATCACGGTGCTGCCCTTGTCGCACTGAACTTTACACAGCACTTTTAAAAATTTTCTGCCAAGTTGGCCCCTTTGGGTGCGGTCGGCTGTCCTGCATAGAGACAGCGAATTCATCTGTACCGACCCCAAGCAGGAAGCCTTATGCCAACCGTTTCTTATCGTCCTCACCCCACCCTAGCGGGAGCGCAGCCCATGCCATCGACCCTGGCCCGCGCGGTGCGAGCCGCCGTCATCACCATGGGCGTCAGCGCCATGCTGGGGCTGGCCGTGCCGGCCCATGCCCAAACCGCCGCCGAGCAGGCCACTGCACCTGCGGGCGCGGTGCAATCCTTGCAGGTGCCGGCCGGGCCACTGCCAGCCGCGCTGGTGGCCTTTGCATCGCAAACCGGTGTCAGCGTCAGCGGCACGCCCGAGCTGCTGAGCGCCGCACAATCGCCCGGCGTGCGCGGGCAGCTGCCCGTGGCCCAGGCACTGCAGCTGCTACTGGCGGGAACCGGGCTGGAGGCCGTGCCTGCGGGCGACCACTCTTATGTGCTGCGCAAGCGCGCGGCGGCCAGCCCGGCCCCGGTGGCGGGCGAGATGGTGCTGGCGCCGGTGGTGGTGCAGGCCCAGGCCGACCGGGTGGCCGCTTCGGAGCACACGGGTTCTTACACGGCAGCGGAATCCAGCACGGCAACGCGCATGGGCTTGTCCTTGCGCGAGACGCCGCAGTCGGTGACCGTAATCACCCGCCAGCAGATGGACGACCAGGGCCTGAGCAACCTGCCCGAGATTCTGGACAAGGTGACCGGGATTACCGTGGGCCGCAATGACAGCGAGCGCGCGACCTTCTACTCGCGCGGCTTTACCGTCGAGAACTTCCAGTTTGACGGCATGCCCAATACGATGGACTCGGCCAGCCAGTACACCACGTCTTTGGCCGACAGCGCCATCTACGACCGGGTGGAGGTGGTCAAAGGTGCTACCGGCCTGTTGACCGGCGCTGGCAACCCCAGTGCAGTGGTCAATCTGGTGCGCAAGCGGCCCACCAAGGAGTTCCAGGCCTCGCTGGAAGGTGGTGTGGGATCCTGGAGCAAGCAACGCGGTGTGGCCGATGTATCCGGACCCCTGAACGCCGATGGCAGCGTGCGGGCGCGCATGGTGGCCGCCGCGCAGAATGCCGA
Organism: Comamonas sp. MYb21; assembly: GCF_037479395.1. NCBI lineage: Bacteria > Pseudomonadati > Pseudomonadota > Betaproteobacteria > Burkholderiales > Comamonadaceae > Comamonas > Comamonas sp. MYb21. The sequence goes on from NZ_JBBGZC010000020.1 coordinate 51,782, forward strand.
TTCGCATGTGAACTACTACAGCCGCGATACCCGCAACCTCTATGGCATTGTGGAGGCCGACCTGGCGCCCCATACCACGGCAGCGCTGGGCATTGACTACATGCAGACCCGTGCTGACGGCGCAAGCTATGGCCATCTGCCGCTGTTTTTCTCGGATGGCCGGCAGACGCATTTCCCGACCTCGCTCAACCCGGCTACGCGCTGGTCGTACTGGAACAACGACAGCAGCAACCTGTTTGCCGATCTGAAACATGTGTTTGACAACGGCTGGAAGCTGGAGCTGGCTGGCAGCCACCTGCGCCAAAGCCGTGATGTAAAGGTGGGTGTGGCGGCCTATGGGGAGCTCGATCCGGTGACGGGGCAGGGCATCAACCGACTCTCAGTCAAAATCCCCACCACCTCGACCACCGACTCGCTCAACGCCGTGCTGTCAGGCCCGTTCGAGCTGCTGGGCCGCAGCCATGAGCTGACTTTGGGGGCGGGTTGGTCGCGCGGGCGCCGTGGCGCGCCGGGCTATACCTCCAGCTACGACCCCGTGGACAATTATTTTGAATGGCAAGGCAATGCACCGGAGCCGCAATTCAATCGCATCAGCGACCGCGATACCCGCGTCACCGAAAAAGGTGCGTTTGGTGCTGTGCGCCTGCGCCCCACCGATGCGCTGTCCGTCATCCTGGGCGCGCGGCTGAGCTGGTACCGCCTGGTCGATGGCGAGACCGATCTGGCAAGCAGCGCCTACACGCTCAACGACCGGTTGAAGGTAAACCACAAGGTCATTCCCTATGCCGGCGTGGTCTATGACTTCAGCAAGCAGTGGTCGGCCTATGCGAGCTACACCGATATCTTCAACCCGCAGACCTACTACAAGGATGCGGGCGGTGCGGCGCTGCCGCCGCTCACCGGCAAGAGCCAGGAGATCGGCATCAAGGGCGCGCTGCTGGATGGCAAGCTCAACACCTCGGTCGCGCTGTTCCACACCCAGCAAAACAATGCCGCGCAGTATGTGGATTCCAACCCCGCCACTGGCGAAGAAATCTACATCGCGGCCAAGGGCGTCAAGAGCCGGGGCGTGGAGATGGAGGTCTCCGGCCAGGTCACCCCGGCCTGGAATGTGTATGCGGGCTACACCTACCGCGAGTCCACCTTGGGCTACCAGCCCGATGTGATCCTGAGCGCCGTCAACACCAACCAGCCCAAGCACCTGGTCAAGCTCAGCTCCAGCTACCGTCTGCCCGGCCAGTGGAACCCCGTGACGGTGGGCGGGTCGCTCAGCTGGCAGAGCGAGACCTACTACCAGCAAGCGGGCGACACCCAGTGGCGCGCCACCCAGCCGGCCTACACCTTGCTGGGCCTGATGGCGCGCTGGGAGGTGGACTCGCACCTGTCGGTAGCGCTGAACCTGAGCAATGTGCTGAACAAGACCTATATGCCGGGCATGGGCTCGTATGGCACGGGCGTGTATGGGGATCCGCGCAGCTATTACCTTTCGGCGCGCTATAAGTTCTAAGCGCCTGTTCGCCGTCGTTTGCGCTGTAGCGCCAACAAGGCCAAATGGAGGAGCTGCGGACTGCTGTTGGGCAAGCTCGCAGTTTTTCCTCCATCGCTTGCGCATCACCAGCCACTTGAGGCTGCGCTGGACTGCCCTGCGTTAGGGCATCACCCTCCACCTGTGTCGTCCACTTTGCCTGGCGATCTGCACGGTGACCTGTCCATCCAGAATGTCTGGGCCACCTAGCTGCACGCTCACAGCGTCGCGATTTTTATGCCTGCAACAGGCAGATCGCTGCGCCGGATATGTTCCACATCGAAAAGTACGCAGGCACTGTGCGCCACTTGGGCAACTAGTGGAGCGGTATGGCCCACAGGCTCTGCTTCTGATCCGGCGCAGCGCGGCACAGAACATGACATACGGCTCCACCTTGCACGGAGCCTTCCCCTGCATTCACTCTCCTGCACCTCACTGAGGGCGTTGCAACGCTCGCAACTGACATCGTTCAGACAGCGATTCTGATTCACCAAGATGCTGAATGCAGTGGGTAGGGGACTTTGAACAGGTCTTCACTGTCTCACAGCGAGGTCGTACTGATGAATACCGAGTGCCTTGTTTCCATCGAGTCTTAAGTGGATTGCTTCGCAGTAATCTGCATGGTGATATTGCAACAAAAGGTTTTTATAGCAAGTGCGGAGTATGCCTATATAAGTGTAAGTATTTGTTTGGATTTACTAGTCAGTCCCCACGATTTTTCAGATGCAGCTTGGCGACAACTATCCGGTCACAGGTGCGGAGCAGGTGACAGTTTGTAGAGAATCAAAAATGAGATTTAGGAGCATGCAGGCATGAAGGTGTGGGGTACGCGAAGCATGTTCTGATAAATTTTGATCGGCTAAATGTATGGCTTGAATGGATCGTATTATTGAGTTGGTAGCAATTACAGACAATTGATGTGAGCACCAAAAATTTCAGTCTATTAGTATCGGCCCATCCTAGTGGAAGGTTGGTTCAATGTTCAGTGGATTGATGACTGCCTTTTAGGCAGAGGAGGTGAGCAATGTCTACATAATTTATAGTTGGCTACCAACGTTCTGGCCTGCAAGTGCAAAGTATCCTTAAGCGTGCCGGATATTATTATTGGTTGTGATCAATCTACGCTGATATTAATCAGCTGGATTGTGGGAGATGAGCGATGAAAAAAGCAAAATTCGAGACATCATCAGGGCGCAGAGTTTTCATACAACGAGCCGCAGCTGGGGCATCTGTCTTATCAACTGCGGGGCTTGTCTATGCCAATGATGATTTGCCTATGCAAGACGAAGTACGTCAGTCTGGTTTGGCGGGGGATATCTATGATGTTTTACGAGAGAGCATTCTCATTGGTGCGTTTGCAGTACCGGTGATCGGCGGATTTTTGTCATTTTTGGGTGCATCGTTTATACCCAGCTCTGGTGAGTCACCGGAGCAGATGTGGAACCGCCTGATGAGAGCCAGGATTTCAGATGCATTGTTGAGATTGGCTCAGAGGGATCTGGTCGGTCTTTCTGAAGTCAGTCGCCTCTATAAGATTGCTATTGAAAGTGGAAATAGTGACGAAATTAGGGCTCAAAGCATCGCTGCCAATACGCAATTTACGGCCATGGTTCCGGGGTTTCAAGTCAGAGGAGAGGAGGCTGCGCTGCTGCCTCTGTTTGCGATCGCTGCTACCCTTCATTTGGCATTGCTGAGAGATATGGTGCTCAAAGGACGAGATATTGGTCTGAGTGACGGGCTTGTGGCTAGATACACAAGTGAAATGGTTGTGCTGATCAGACGGTATACCATCTATGTGGATACCCATGCCTCGTCCACCATCGATAAAGCGCGCAGAGATAACCCGCACTCTACCGTCGGCTTGGCGCAAAACATGCCTTTGTCCGCGATGCTGATAGAGAAAACAAAATATCAGTTGACGGTGCTTGACCTGCGCGATACCTGGGCGAATCTTGATCCGATTCGCTATCCTGGTAAATCTCGTATTAAACTCGATCGCGAGATATTTACGCCCGTCATTGGCTGGTTGGGGCGAAAAAATAGCAGGCCTGATGTTATTCCAGTGTGGAGGCGTCCATCCTCCCCGCTGAGTAGCCTTGAAGTCTGGGATAGAATGCAATGGCGCACGCGTTTTATATTCGGTTTTGATGCGATGTATGAAGATGGCAGTGTCATGAGTTCCGGCTCCAGAATCAGTAATTCCCACAATGTGCGGGTGGGAAAATATATCAATAGGGTTACTGCGGAAGCTACAGCAGGTGTGTATCAAATGAGATTTCGTAGCAATGATGGGCGCTGGACGAAAGTAGGTAGAGATGCTGATGATGACACGCCTATCAGGAGGTTTGATAGTTCTTATTCTGGGCATCGGCTGTCCTCAATTCGTCACGTGGGTATCGGAATGGGGGCCGCTGAAGGAGCTGTCCGTGGCTGCGTACTCGGGTTTCAACTGATTCATCCCAGTGGCGCTCCCATGCCCCGCGAAGCCCTCAACAGCATTGCACCCAAGATTGCGCCGCAGGTGCTGAAGTGGCTGGAGGATGAAGCTATTCCCAACCATGGTTTAATATAGCGAAACTCAATGACCCAGCTTGAAAAAGAACGGTGAGCGTTCCTCTGCAAAATCTTTGCCCAGTGAAATGCATTTGGCCGCCCGCGTCTGCATGCGGACCACGGCATGGGGTTTTGCAGAGCGTCATTGGCAGTCAAGCAGCCGCGGTCCGCTGTATTTATAACTTTTTGTTTAACAAATACTGAGCAGCGCTTGAGATCTTTGCGCTGAAGATAGTGTCTATTAGAGGTAACCGAGGCAGGCCTGCTGACCAGCCTCATCTGCATCTACCGACTTCAGGAGCGATACCCATGCTGATACGTACCAACAACGCGGGCTTTGACCACGGCAGCAGCAGCGACATCACGCCTCAGCATCTGTATCTGAGCCGTCGCGACCTGCTCAAATTCGGTGCGGCAGGCGGCACGGCGCTGGCCGCAGGCGGCGCCTGGGCGCAAGCGGCCAAGTCCGATGGCACGCAAGCAATCAGCACCGTTCGCTCTACGGTGCCCGGTGCGATATCGATGGAGACGCCCACATCCTTCCAGGATGCCAGCACCTACAACAACTACTACGAGTTTGGCCTCGACAAAAGCGACCCGGCGCGCTACGCCCACACCTTGCAGACAAGGCCCTGGACGGTGCGGGTCGAAGGCCTGGTCAACAAACCCAAGACCTTTGATATCGAAGAGCTGCTCAAGCTGAGCGCCCAGGAAGAACGCATTTACCGCCTGCGCTGTGTTGAGGGCTGGTCCATGGTGATCCCCTGGGTGGGCTACTCGCTGTCCAAATTGTTGGCGCAGGTGGAGCCGCAAGGCAGCGCCAAGTATGTGGAGTTCGTCACCTTGGCCGACAGCAAGATGATGCCTGGCCTGCGCAGCGGTGTGCTTGACTGGCCCTACACCGAGGGACTGCGCATGGACGAGGCCATGCACCCGCTCAGCCTGCTGGCCTTTGGCATGTACGGCAAGACCTTGACCCCGCAAAATGGTGCGCCGGTACGCTTGGTGCTGCCCTGGAAATACGGCTTCAAAAGCGCCAAGAGTATCGTGACCATCCGTGTGGTGGAGAAGCAGCCGGGCACCGCCTGGAACAAGGCAGCGCGCAATGAGTACGGCTTTTACTCCAATGTGAACCCCGATGTGCCGCACCCGCGCTGGAGCCAGGCGACCGAGCGCCGCATCGGTGAAGGCGGCCTGTTTGCCAAGCGCCACAAGACCTTGCTGTTCAATGGCTACGAAGCCCAGGTGGGCCAGCTGTACGCTGGCATGGATCTGCGCAAGAACTACTGACGCGTACATGCCGATGCCCAAGCCTTCACGTTTTTCTGCCAAAGCTGTGCAGCGGCTGCTGCTGCACCTGTTGTGCCTGGTGCCAGCGGCTTGGCTGTTTTATCTGGCCGCGACCGATGGCCTGGGGGCCAACCCGGCTGAGGCACTGCTGCGTTCGCTGGGCGACTGGGCCATCCGCTTTATCTGCTTTGCGCTGGCAGTCACCCCCTTGCGGCAGTGGCTGCGCTGGAACGGGCTGGCGGCCTACCGCCGCATGCTGGGCCTCTATGCCTTCTTCTACGCCAGCTTGCACTGGCTGGCTTATGTGGTGTTTGACATGGGGGTGGACTGGTCCGCGATCGTCGACGACCTGATCAAGCGCCCCTTTATCCTTGTGGGCACCTTGGCCTGGCTGATCCTGCTGGCGCTGGCCATTACCTCGGTGCCCAAGATCATCCGGCGCATGGGCGGCAAGCGCTGGCAGATGCTGCACCGCGCGGTGTATGGGGCGGCTGCGCTGGCCGTGCTGCACTTTTGGTGGATGCGCTCGGGCAAGAACAACTTTGCCGAGGTGTGGCTCTACGGGCTGATCCTTGCCGGGCTGCTGGCGGCGCGCTGGGTGTTCCAAAAGCGCAAGCAGATGCAAGCGGCAGCCAAGGCTGCCAGGGTCTGACTGGATTGGCCATTTCAAACGCGCCTGCCTCCAGTGTTTGCGGGCGTGGCGCCTGGGTTTGCCGCCAAGTGCCGATCCCAGCAGACCGCCCCATGTACCGCACAATGACAGCATGAACCCCAGCAAACGTATCTTGATCGTCGAAGACGATGCCCCCATCGCGGAGCTGCTGCAATTGCATCTGCGCGATGAAGGCTATGAGGTGGTGCACATGGCCGATGGCGACGCGGGCATGCAGGCCTTGGAGCGGGGCGGTTGGGATGCATTGGTGCTGGATTTGATGCTGCCCGGGGTGGATGGCCTGGAGATCTGCCGGCGTGCCCGCGCGATGGCCTATTACGTGCCCATCATCATCACCAGTGCCCGCTCCAGCGAGATGCACCGCATCCTGGGGCTGGAGCTGGGCGCGGACGACTACCTGGCCAAGCCCTTCTCGGTGCTGGAGCTGGTGGCGCGGGTGCGCGCGCTGCTGCGCCGCAGCCAGGCCTTGGCGCAGAACGCCCGGCTGGATGCGGGTGTGCTGGTGCTCGGCCATCTGGAGATCGACCCCATATCGCGCGAGGTGAAGCTGGGTGGCACCCAGGTGGAGCTGACACCGAGGGAGTTTGACCTCTTGCATTTTTTTGTGCGCAACCCCGGCAAGGTGTTTTCCCGGTTTGACCTGCTCAACCAGGTTTGGGGCTACCGCCATGATGGCTACGAGCACACGGTCAACACCCATATCAACCGCCTCCGAACCAAGATCGAAGCCGATCCGGGCAGCCCCAAGCGCATTCTGACGGTATGGGGCCATGGCTACAAATGGGCGGAGGAGACGCCATGAGGCTCGCATCCACCACCTTGGCCCAGCGCCTGACCCTGGTCTTTGTGCTGCTGCTGCTCGCCTGCAGTGCGGCGACGGTCTGGCTGCAGATGCGGGTGTCGGATCAGCGCGAGCAAGAGGTGGTGCAGCGCCTGTCGCAGGATTTGGCCGCACGCATCGCTCGATACCCGGAGCTGATGCGTGCCGATGGCCTGAATGCCGGCGCCAGCCGCGAGCTGTTTGGCAAGCTGATGCAGGTCAACCCGAGCGTCGAGGTCTACCTGCTCGACGACAGCGGCGCCATCCAGGCCTACGATGCGCCGCAAGAAAAGATACTGCGCCAAAAGGTTGATCTGGAGCCCTTGCAGCGCCTGTTCAGCGGCGCGGCGCTGCCCGTGCTGGGAGACGATCCCCGCAGCATGACCGAGCGCAAGGTGTTCAGCGCCGCGCCCTTGATGCAGGGCGGCCAGCGATCTGGCTATGTCTATGTGATCCTGCAAGGTCAGGGCCGTGACAACCTGGCTGCCCGCGTGAGCAGCGACGGCGCGCTGCGCACACTGCTGTGGTCGCTGCTGGTCGTGGTGGTGCTGGGCGCGGTCGCGGCAGCTGTGGCCTTTGGCCTGATCACCCGGCCGCTGCGTCGCCTGACGGCCGCGGTGCAAGAGCTGCAAACCGATGGCCTGGCCGACCTACCCCAGGCGCAGGCCAAGCTGCAAAAAGCCGCCCATGGCGGAGCCGATATAGCGTTGCTCAGCCAGGCCTTTGCACAGCTGGCGCAACGCACCTGGGAGCAGTGGCAAAAGCTGCGCAGCCAAGACCAGCAGCGGCGCGAGCTCTTCGCCAATATCTCCCACGACCTGCGCACGCCATTGACCTCGTTGCATGGCTATCTGGAGACTTTGCAGATCAAGGCCGATGTGCTGTCGCCCGATGAGCGCCGCCGCTACCTGGGCATTGCACTGGACCAAAGCCGTAAGGTCGGTGATCTGGCGCAAAAACTGTTTGAGCTGGCGCGCCTGGAATACGGCGTGGTCAAGCCCGAGCCCGAGCGCTTCTTTCTGCCCGATCTGCTGCAGGACGTGTTCCAGAAGTTCGAGCTGGCCGCCGAAGCCAAGGCACAGCGCCTGCACGCGGTGATCGATCCGGATCTGCCCCCCGTCACCGCTGATCTGGGCATGCTCGAACGCGTGCTGGTCAACCTGATCGACAACGCCATCCGCGCCACGCCGCCAGGCGGCGATATTCAGGTGGAGCTGCGTGCCGCAGAGCAGGGCCGCATCAGCGTGACGGTGCAGGACACCGGCCCAGGCATCCCCCCCGCGCTGCGCGACAGCCTGTTCGAACGCCCCACCTTGAGCCGCATGCACAGCCGCAGCGATGGCCGCTCTGGTGGCTTGGGGCTGATGATCGTGCACCGCATTCTGCAGTTGCACGACAGCTCGATTGAGCTGCTGAGCGGGGCAGGGGATGTGGGGGCGCGGTTTAGGTTTTATTTGCGCTAGGGCATAGCGACATGGGCTTCGCCACGGCCAAGCCCATGCTATGCAGAAGCAGCTGAGCAGGCCTATCGCAACAGCAGGGTCTGCTCTCCATCACTGGTGATCCACACGCCAGTGGCGGTGAAATTGTCGTTGCTGCCTTGGCCTACGCGCTCAACCTGGTCCATCAGATCGGTGACCCAGGCCTGCACCGAGCCTGACCTTTTCAACGATGCCTCAATATCTTCAGGTGCGAGGCAGTTCCAGATACCGTCGGTACACAAGAGAAATGCATCGCCGCTTGCTACGTCGACCGGTGCGGCAAGGACGTCTGGGCCGACCTCGCTGTTGGCGCCGACGGCTCCCAGCAATACATTTTTTTGGGGGTAGGATCTGGCCTCTTGGGCCGAGAGCAGGCCCGCACTGACCAGGCTCTGCACGACGCTGTGGTCCACCGTCATGGCCATGAGCTCTGTGGCACGAAACCAATACATGCGTGAGTCGCCCCAGTGGGCCCAGACGGCCTTTTGGGCATAGGTATCGATGCGCAATTCGACCACCGTCGTGCTCATCTGCCTGAGCCGGGGGTTGCTTTGTTGCTCATCCTGGATGCGTTGCGACATCGCCCGGAGTTGCGCGCTGAACTGCTCGGGGTCAAGCGTCAAGACTGCGGCTCTGACGGCCTGCATGGCCAGGTGTGATGCCTGGGCGCCACCAGCGGCACCGCCCATGCCATCAGCTACCGCAAAGGACACGACATGTTTGTCCCGGACATGGCAATAGGCGTCCTCGTTGTAGCTGCGGTCCCCCTTGTGGCTGAGGGAGTGGTGTACGAGCGCCAGGGATGACTGTGCGCATGGGTGGGCTTGCCCGGTCATTGGGAATGGTCCTCATGGTGGTTCGCTGCCTCAGCTTGGTAAGCGCTGAGAAACTCGCTGCCCCATGCCGTAGGGCTTTGATTTTTCATCTCTTCCTTGAGCCACTCATAGTGGCTGCAGTACAGTTCCCAAAGGCGCGCCTGGCGCTGGGCGGCAAACAGCGTCTTGTTGCGGCCCAGGGCCTGAAGCTGCTCGTCGAAATGCCTTGGCGAAAACCGGTCGAGCAGCCCGCGCACAGCGGCTTGGGTGCCTGCCATCATGGCCATTTCGTGGCTGCGCAAGTCCTGAAAGGCGTCTACAAGGGCCTCCGGCCCCGCTTGAAAACCGGGCATGCGTGGGCCAAAGATCTGCGCCAGCGCGGAGTCAGCGGTGGGTAGAAACTTCAAAGGATTGTTGGCTTCGGCATTGATCAGGGTGACCGATACCCGGACTTCTTGCTTGGCGGCCGCGCGCGAGCCCAGCAGGTCCATGCAGCCTTGTACCGAGGTGCCCAGCATCTTGCCGATGATATGCATCAGCTCCGGTGTCAGTGTCTCTGGATACCGGCATTCGCTCAGCCCCGCACCTGCTTTGAAGCCCAGCAACAGCGCTTGTGCCACATCGGCCTGCTCGCTAGGTTGTGGTGCTTGTGCTTGTGCTTGTGTTGTGGCCGAGGGCGCTGGAATGTCTGAGGCAGGCTCTGCTGCAGATGAATACGCTGGTGCTGAATTGACGCGCGGGTCGCCCGCAGGTCCCGTCGCTGCGGCGGTTTCGGTATCTGCCCTGGGGTGCTGCAGTACGCCACGCAAGTCCATGGCGAGGGCCTGATCGGGCGGCGCATGGCAATGCCCGCGCTCTTCGGTGGGCGCTTGCCCATCCAGGGCCGATCCACCATGCAGGGCATTTTCCACAGCTGGCGCTTCTAGGCCCGCGCTTGACGAAGCGATGTCGAAAAGCGGTTCCAGTACGTTGCCACCGCCCAGACCACCCTCCAGTAGGGCTGGTGCAGCAGGGCAGGATGTCTGCGCTTCGTCTGCATGTGCAGCCGCAGGATCTTGCAACACTGCTGTCTCAGCAGCTGGCGGCGATGGGCTTGGGTCATAGGCGCGAGGCGCGCGAAAATACGCACCCATCTCTACTCGGTGGTCTGCCAAGGCCGGGGATGGACTGGCCCGGTCCTGGAACATGGCTTCCGGGTTGAGCATGGCGTCGGCGGACTGCTTGGCAAACAGCTCCAAAGGGTCGAGCGTGTGGGATGCGTCGACCAGCCCTTGGTGTTGCCTGCCATTGAGCGGGTCTTGGGTCAGCTCGGAAATATTGCCTTCGCTGGGCTGGAAGCTGGCGTCCACGGTCTGCTCGGCGAACATGTCACCAAAGCTGGCCGGGCTATCCATCTGGCCCAGCGGATCGGCTGTGTTGCGGGGTGATACGCCTTGGAGCGCCAGAGGATTGAAGTCTTCCGGAATCATGCCGGCGTGCTGGCGTTGGTACGGCGCCGCAGCGACCTGGCTGCTCAGGGGCGCCGCCAGTAGGTCGGCAAACGGGTCGGTGCCCAGTGACATCGTATCGGGCGGTCTTGGGAGCGCTTGTGGTATTGGCTTGTCCGCGTCCGAGAAGGGATCGGGAAGGGAGGCCGGTAGCGCTGGCGCTTCTTCGGCGTGCCTGGCTGGTGTTGGTGCGGGCGCATGCTGCGCAGTGTCTGCTGATGCATCCGGCTCTGCCGCGCCAGATGGCGGCGCTATCGGTGGCTCTACCGGCTGGGCTAACAAATCGGCAAAAGGGCCTTGACCTCCTTCGGATGCAAAGGCGATTTCCACAGGCGTTTCCTGGTGGCCCAGCGGGGCAGGTGCTTGCTGGATGCCATGGTTGGGTGGCTGGGTGCCGGAGCCCGGGAGGGGCGCATCGCCGATGTGCTCAACGGTAATTGCGTAGTTGCCCGTGCGCCAGCAAGACCCCGCTTCTACTGCGTTGGCAGCACCCGGGTTGAGTTCCTGTCCGTCCACATAGATGGGGTTGGACGTGCTGGCATTGATCAGCCTGAACTGCGCGCCCTCAAAAACGATTTGGGCCTGGATGCGGGATATGCGTCTATACGGGTCTTGCAGCACCATCTGGCAATGCGGATCGCGGCCGATGGTGCCCCCTTGCGTGTCAAAGACATGGTGCACGACATTTTCAGCACCGTTGGCATAGGCCACATGGGCTCTTAACTGCAAAAACATGGCATACCCCATTCAAAAAGTCATAGCCTGAAGTGCGCTCAGTCTTCAGAAGCTTCAGCACCAGTAATGAACATGGCCTGGTTGAGACCGTCAGGTGCCATGTTTTTGACGATGTCCATGAAGCTCATCTCCATGACCTTGATCGCGCGGCGAACCAGCAGTGGCGCAGGGTTGGTGGGTTCGTATTGCTCCAGGTACTGGCAAGCCAGCTCCAGCTGGCGCACTGCGTCCCTGCGCGACTGAATAGGGCCGGTGGCCACCACCATGGAGCCCGGTGTGGAGACTTCGTTGGTGCCCGCATCTAGGTTTGGCTGCAGCAAAGTTTCCTCAGGGCCACTGCAGCTGTCGAGAAGTCTGCGAATTTTTTCCAGCGGGCGCGTCAGCGCCTGCAGGTTGGGCTCGTATTCGCTGCCAAGCTCTTGCAAGCAGCGCTGTTGAAGCGCACCAATTTCGCCGATGATCCGCGCTGGCATGCCAATCAGCTCAGCGCGGTTGGACTGGGCTTGCTCTTGAACGATCTGGCCGATTTGTGTTTGCGTCACCGAAACGCCATTGACCTCCAGCGAGCCGTTGTCCATCAACCGCTCCAGGTCCTTGATGCTGAACGCTCCAAGATGGCTGGGGAGCAGCACGCTTTGGCGCATATCGGCAACCAGTGCGCCCACATCGCCCAAATCGCTGAGCACGCTGTAGCGCATATGGGGATCGGCTTCGCCATCGATTTCCAGCTGTGGATGCAGCTGCTGCCAGAAATGCTCACACACCGTATTGATGCACTGCAGTCCGTAGTGCAGGCCATGCAGCCCATGCATACGCGTCAACGCACGGGTCATCCACAGCATCACCCTCAGATCTTTGGTTTCCGCAGAGAGGGTGGTCGCCAGTTTCAGTACCTGTTGCCAGTCTGGATCTTTGGCGGCGATGACCATGTCACCGTACTGTTGCTCGGGGCTGACAAGCACGGCCGTCTCAAGTTCTGCGTAGCTGGTGTCGAATTCGGCGTTCTTTCCTGCAGGCTCCCTGTCAGAAATAGGTGCAGCCCAATCGACATCCACTTTGAAATCTTCCACTGTCCGTGCTCCCGTCTTGCGCGTTTGAGTGCATAGTTTCGACTATGATAGCTGTTTTGGATTGTTGTAAATAAATCAATAGTTGTTATTAATTGTTTGTGCAATGGATGGATCGCTGCGGTCCGGTGCAGCGCAGCGCTACCTGTCAGAAAGCACGCTTCGGTCTTGGGCTTGGACGCAAAGTCATCTGGCCCATAGGTCGGAGCGCTATTCATCGCATGACCTTTTTCTTGAGGAGCCGAAATGTCGGAAATCAGCCGTAGCCATCTGTTTGGGAAGTTGAATAAGCAGTTATTCGGGGCGGCTGAAGCTGCCACGGTTGCCTGCAAAATAAGAGGCAATCCCTATGTCGAGCTGGTGCATTGGATTCAACAAATCCAACAGGACCAGGATTCTGACTTTCGCCGCTTGCTAAAGCACTTCCATGTGAACACTGCGGCTTTGGAAAAAGATATCGTGGCCGAACTCGATCGGCTTCCCCGAGGTGCCACGGCCATCGTCGATTTTTCGGAGCATATTGACTTGGCCATTGAGCGCTCTTGGATCTATTCGACCTTGCTCTATGGCGATGAGGTCATTCGCAGTGGCTACTTGCTGGTCGGCATTCTCAAAACAACGCAGCTGCGTGCAGTCTTGCACCGCATGTCGCCCGAGTTCCGCAAGCTGCAGCCAGACCAGGTGGCGGAAGGCTTGCTGCAGTGGATCAAGGGCTCTCCCGAAGATGCGCTGTCGGTGAATGAAGGCGCGGGTGATGGGCATGCGCAGCCCGGAGAGGCGAGCCAGGCGGTCAGCGGCGCCAGCCAAAAAGGCAGTGCGCTCAAAAAATACGCGCTGAACCTGACGGCCAAGGCGCTGGAGGGCAAGCTGGACCCGGTCACTGGGCGAGACGATGAAATTCGTCAGATCATGGACATCTTGCTGCGCCGGCGCCAGAACAATCCGCTGCTGACGGGTGAGGCAGGTGTGGGCAAGACGGCAGTTGTCGAAGGCTTTGCCGCCCGTGTGGCCGCAGGCGATGTTCCTCCGCCGCTGCGCGATGTTGCGGTCTACACGCTGGATGTGGGGCTGTTGCAAGCCGGAGCGAGCATGAAAGGTGAGTTTGAACAGCGGCTTCGCCAAGTCATCGACGAGGTCCAGTCAAGTGCCAACAAGATCATTCTCTTCATCGATGAAGTGCATACCCTGGTCGGCGCAGGTGGCGCCCAGGGAACGGGGGATGCAGCCAACCTGCTCAAGCCGGCGTTGGCGCGTGGCAATCTGAGGACCATTGGCGCCACGACCTGGGCAGAGTACAAAAAATACATCGAAAAAGATCCTGCGCTGACACGCCGATTCCAGGTGGTGCAGATCCAGGAGCCCTCAGAGGACAAGGCGGTCGCCATGCTACGAGGCATGACCGCACAAATGGAGCTGCACCACAAGGTACTGATTCTGGATGAGGCGCTGGACGCTGCGGTGCAGTTGTCGCATCGCTATATCCCTGCGCGCCAGCTCCCTGACAAAGCCGTCAGCTTGCTCGATACCGCCTGTGCCCGTGTATCGCTGACGCAGCATGCGACGCCGATGCGTATTGAAGCGATCGAGCGGCAGATGGGTTTGCTGAGCACGGAGCGCGAGATTTTGATGCGTGAGCAGTCCATTGGCATTGGCCATGCGGAGCGTGCGCTATCCATTGAAGCCCAGATCAATGCCTTGCAAGCATCGCTCCAAGCGCATCAAAAGCGCTGGACTGAAGAGCATTTACTCGTCTACCAGATCTTTGACCTGCGCAAGAAACTCAACCAGAAGGCGGCTTTGGGCAGCTTATCGCCCATCCCGTTGCCGCCATCAGAGGCCTCTGGTGCGAGCCTCTTTAGCCAACCACCGGCTGCGCTCGAGGGCGTGAATCTGCAGGACGCAGACGCGTTCGCCGTGCCAGCCCTAACGGAGGCAGAGCGTCTTGACCTGGTGCATCAGCTTGAACAAGCCCAGGCTGCACTCTGTCAACTGCAAGGGGACCAGCCTTTGGTGTTACCTGCTGTCGATGCGCAAGCGGTGGCAACCGTGGTGTCGGAGTGGACCGGCATACCCGTTGGCCGAATGGTCAAGGACGAAATCGCTGCCGTGCTGGCCTTGGCTGATACCTTGGGCAAACGCGTGGTGGGGCAGGGCCATAGCTTGGAGACCATCGCCCAGCGGATTCAAATCTCTCGCGCCAGAGTGGAAGACAGCTCCAAGCCGATTGGTGTGTTCATGTTGGTGGGCCCAAGCGGCGTGGGCAAGACGGAAACGGCCCTGGCGCTCGCCGAGTCCTTGTACGGAGGTGAGCAAAACATGATCACCATCAACATGAGTGAGTTCCAGGAGGCCCACACCGTCTCCACCCTCAAAGGTGCTCCCCCGGGCTATGTGGGTTACGGAGAAGGCGGTGTGCTGACGGAAGCCGTCCGCCGCAAGCCCTATAGCGTAGTGCTGCTCGATGAAATCGAGAAAGCCCACCCGGACGTGCACGAGATCTTCTTCCAGGTTTTTGACAAGGGCTTTATGGAAGATGGCGAAGGCCGCCTGATTGATTTCAAGAACACGGTCATCATTCTGACGTCGAACGTGGGGTCTGAGCTGATCATGAGCATGTGCAGTGATCCGGATCTGGTGCCGCCAGCCCATGTGCTCGCCAGTTCGATGCGAGAGCCTTTGCTCAAGGTATTTCCCGCCGCGTTCCTGGGGCGCATGACCGTGGTGCCTTATTTTCCGCTGGCCGCCGATGTGATGGCGAAGATCGTAGAGCTCAAGCTCGAACGAATCCGGTCTCGCATGCGCAACAACCATGGCACACACTTCCACTGGCAAGAGGATGCTGTGCAAGCCATTATTGAGCGGGTCTCCGATATCGAGTCAGGAGGCCGGATGGTCGATGCCATTCTCTCTGCCAGCGTCCTGGCGGGTATCAGCAAAGAAGTGCTGAGCCGCACCATGAACGGGCAAACGCTGTCTGATGTGCAGCTGGTGGCTGCCACTGACCAAGGGCTGATGCTGCAGTTTGACTAAGGCTTGGGATTCGTCAGGCGGGCTTGCGCCTGACGAATCGGTTGGCATCTTTTTCGGGGTTCAGGCACAGCTCATCGGCCGGCTGCTGGGATGTTCGCTGCCCAAGCCAGGTCGTCCATCCCAGGCGCGTAGGCCCCCCAAGGGTGGATGGCGGGACTTCCTTCGCGGCCAGAAGCAATTGCAGATCCCAATCCATTTCGATGCCGATGTAGTCCCGCACCCAATCTCGGATTTGCGCACTGCCGCGATGCCTGGGCAAAAAACGCTCGTAAAGAGCCAGCGGCATAGCGCCCAACGCAATCCGAAATCTGCTTTGCACATCTTGTATTTTGGCCCCGGAAACGGCGTTCAGGCCCAGCTGGTTGTTCATGCCTGAGGCGCACAGGCGCGTTTGCTCGCTGTTGTCGATGCAAATCCAGTTGCTTCTGAATTCTGTGATCTGCGCTGGCGTACCAAAGTAGTGGGCCAGCAGGTTTTCCAGACCTTCGGGGTTTCTGGTCAAGCGCACCAGGTGGCCGGCCGCATGGAGCTTGGCATGGTCTTCTACGGTGTTTCGCTGCCAGCTGCCTTCAAATCCCATGCCGATCAAGGCGCCTGCATAAAAGCTGAATTTATCGATACCCGGTTGGTCCAGCTGAACGATGGATTGTGAATCCGCCCAGGCCCGGTAGAAGAGCGAGATGAGGCGATGGTGGAAGATGTCGATGAAATCTGCTGGCGAGCTGTCTTGGTGGTTATGCAGGCGCTCGCGTACATATTCGGTCAGGTGCAGCGGCAAGCCTCCGTTGGGGCCAAATACACCAAAGCTCAGTATCTTGATGACCGGGCGCTGGTTGCGCCTGGGGTTGTCGATACTGAAAATGGTCGAGGGTGCAAACAGGGTCGAGGGATTCTGGCCCAGCCGCACCCCATCCTCACGCGGTATGAGGGAGTAGCCCAGTCTGGCCCCGTCGCTGCGGGCATCGATATGCCTGAGCAGCGCAAACAGGTCCAGCGACTCCGGGGATTGCCTATTCCTGTCCAGGATGCGTTCAAGGCTACCGGGTTTGCCAGTTGCAGGCATTGGTGGTTTTTGCGAAGGAGCCATATCGGACGCTGGCGGTAATGCTTATGCGTTGGGCCGCAGGCCCATGCGAGCCGGCCAGGTGGCAAAGGGGCCATGCTGCAGCGTGTCTAGCTTCAAGCGCGTGGCGCAGTTGATGCTGACATGGCGAGAGAGAAATCTCTCGAGCACCGCACCAAACAGCCAAGGGCTGCTGCCACCAAATTTGGACTGGTCGATCACCACCTGGATGTCGACACCGCGGCCAAAGAGAATAGGGCCAGGCTGGAGCACCCTGACATGCATGGGAGAGACGCGCATGGACGAGACGGAGTCGGCTTGCTGCACGCCTTCCTGCTGGCTCAACAGTGCATACAGGTTCAGCAACTCACGCATGACTTTGGCCCCTTCCTCCGGACTGGAATCGGTCAGGGTCTGGAAGTTCAGCTGCAGGTGGCTGAGCAGCCGCCATGTCGCGCGCATCTCGGCGATGGCAGGCGTGGGCCTGCTCAGACTTGTCAAGAGCTCCACTTGTTTTACCGGTGCTGACACCGTCAACTGCAGTTGACGCTCTCCCGATGCGCTGATCAGCAATGCCAAATCCCTGTTGGTGCACAGCATGTCTGGCGCAATCCGGTGGAGTGCGTGCGGGTAGGGCGTGTCTTGTCGGTCGACGAGCTGTGCAAAGACCTCGCTGCCTGTATAGCCTGTGCGTGGGCCATGCCTTTTTCCGATTTCCGAGAGTTTGCGAGGTTCTCTTCGCAGCGAAAAATAGGCCTGCGCATGGGACTGCTGGAGCGCACCCAGCGTTTCATAAATGGGCAGAAAAGTCTGGACTTCTGTGTTGTCGGCGGAGAAGCCATGTATCGCCGATACCGAATAGACCTCATAGTCCAGCGGCCGTGTCCTGTCGCCCACCAGGTGGTGCTCGTAGTGGGCCATCGATATGTCGATGCGGTCCCCGCGCTTGGGAAAAAGGTTGATGACGGGGGTGCAAAACAGCTGAAAGCTATCTACATCGACGACTTTTTCCAGCGCCGTGGCGCTGCGGTCAAAATAGAAAACGAGCCTGAACTGTGTGGCTGCCACCCGAGCTAGAAGCGGGGCCAGGCCCTTGATATTGAAGAACCGGTAACGATCCGGGCAGGCGAAGAATTCTTGCAGCATGCGATAGCCGCTGAATCCTTGCGAGCCATAGGGAATCAGTGCCTCCTGCGCTTCAAACCCCATGCCTTCGATCTGTGCTGGCGACAGCCAGACTTGTTGCGCTTGACCGCCCTCGTTCCACTGAAGGGCCGCGCCGGCCCTGCGGCCACAGATGAGCTCCAATACCAAGAGTGCTCGCTCCAAGGGGCCGCCAATATAGATGGGTAGCCGGTCAAAGCCCGATTGGCTCATTGGCCGCCCGTCCGTGCTGCCGAGTGCCAGGTGCAAACTGCTGGCCACCTTTTTGTTGCTGTGGGGAATGCGCACGTCGCTGGCGCTGCCCTCCATCCAAGCCTGCTCGATGGCAATGGGGAGCAGCTCAACATCATGCGCAGTTCGAAACTGGCACGCCGTTACCTGGCCTGGAGAGACGGGTGCCCTAAGGAGCGTATGGCGAGGCACCAAAAAGGGCCCAGTAAGTCCGCTATCGGCCTTGCCCGGGTGCATGCGCACAATGCCCATGGCGGGCGTTGGCGCCAGATAGTGGGGGTAGATCAGTTCGAGCAGGCGCTGGGAAAACCGGGGGAACTCCGCATCCATCTTCAACTGGATGCGGCCGGTCAGCAGCGCAAAGCTCTCCAGGAGGCGCTCGACAAACGGGTCCGCAATGTCGGTCCCCTTGATGCCAAGACGCCCTGCGATTTTGGGGTGTTCTTGCGCAAACTCTTGTCCCAGCTCGCGCATATAGGACAGCTCGCGGTTGTAGTAATCGAGCAGGCGGGGATCCATCAGTTGTCTCCTAATTGATCCAGCAGCGATACCGAGCCGGTCTCCAGATCGATACTTGATTTAAGCAGCATCTCAATCGGGTAGGGATAGGCCCAGATCTGGCCGCGAATCTCAAACACCACGGTGTTGTGGGCCGCCTCATTGTCTGAAGACACAATGGCCCGCACAGCGAGGGTACTGGTCATCACACGGGGTTCAAATAATGCGATGGCACTGCGCATCTCATCTTCGAGCTCACCGAGTTTGACATCGGATGCGCGCTTGCCTGAGAACGCCGGCAGCCCATAGTTGAGCGTCGATTGCCGGACCTGTGGGAACTCTTGAAATGCGGCATCCGAATCGGTGTTGGTGGCATTCAGCAGCCAGGACAGGTCACGCAAAATAATCTGGCGCAGTTGTTTGCGAGAGACAACTATCTCCGACAGCGTGTCGTTCTGACGCTGGGGCGCGTGGTCGGTGAGCCGATCCAAAAGCGTCGGAAGCAGGTTGTCGGCATTGCCGTGGCTGGGAAGCGAGGGGTCGTCCTGGCGCATAGATTGAACCGCTCTCAGTCCTCTGGGGCGCTGTCGAGATGGATGGCGCGCGTATCCAAAAGTGAGGCATCACTGGTGTCTGTGGTCAGGACCTTGACCCCCTGTCCACGCAGAAGATCGCCCTCCATGGGCGTCCAGGTCGACGCTCTGGACTGCAGATGCCCATCTTCTGCCTGCCCGTCCAGCAGTGGGTACCGCGTTGGCAGCAGCATGGCGTGGTGCCCCTCATTGACCAGGGTGATCTGCGCGGGGAGCCAGACCAGGTCGCGGAGGTCAACGGGGGCGTCAATCGTGATGTCTCGGATGGCTTCAAATGGCAGCCAGTAGTAGTCGCCATTGACAAACACCTCCAGCACCGGACCTAAGCGGGAATCGGTGTCAGCAATCCAGCCAAAAGGCTGGTCATCGAGCCGGCCGGCCACCGCGCTTGCCTGGTCAAGGGCTTGCAGCCGAAGTTCCAGCGCTTGCTGAGAATGGCCTTGGCCATCTGCTTGCAGCGCCTCGATCAGGTAGCTGATCCACTGCAGCGGTTGGCCCAGCACATGGGGTGATTTTTTCCCCTTGAATACCTCTTCACGCACCATTTCTGCGCGGATGGCGAGGCGATAGGCTTGCGCCATCATCTTGTGCGACGCGTTCAACTGAGCTGCTACCTGCAGTTGTGCCAAGGCCTTTTGCCACCAACCCTGTTGAACATACAGCTGAAAAAGATGGATGCGTAGCTTGTCGTCAGAGGGCGTTTGGCGGATGGCACCCTGAACCTGCGAGACTTTTTCTACAAGCGATAGTTCGGACATGGTGGGGATGGATAGGGGAGACAGGATAAGAAAAAGAGGGGCATATAGCCCCTCCATTGAGCGCGCGTGCCAGCTGCTCAGACCTTTTGGTTGAGCTTGACGTTGTAGCCCGCGGTGACCGCGCCACCCATGCTGCCCTTGCTGTCCTGGCCCTTGCCGGTGACGGTGACCTTGGCAAAGTTGAAGCCGCAGTCGAACATGGGTTCAGTCGATTCAGCACCAGAGAGATTCAGAGACGAGATGATCACGTCTTCCATCTTGATGTTGAGGAACTCTTGCTGTTCGCCGCCCGCCTTGCATGCGGAGATCTCGACTTTTCCGATGTGTTCACCGGTCGCACACTTTTGCATCAAGGTGGCAAAGCACTTGTCAAACTTGCCGCGAATGGTGATGTCTTGCCACTGGGCCTTGCCCGAGCCACCGCCACCGCCGTAGGCAAAGGCACCGGCATTGGCGACGCCGCCCGCAAGCGCTTCGACATGGATCCATCCCTGGTGCTTGGCGTCTTGCGACTCTCCATCCACACCATCGATCTTGCAATAAATATCAACAATACCGCCCAGGCGCTGCTCTGGCGCGACATTGGCAACTGGGCTGTTCAAACGATTAATGGCCATCTCTCAACCTCCAATACTTTGGTTAATAACTGCTAGTGGGAAAATTATTGGGTTGCTGCCTGTTTGACGGACGGCAGCTTGGATACCAGCCTCAAGGAGACGGTGAGGCCTTCGAGCTGGTAGTGGGGGCGCAAGAAGAACTTGGCGGTGTAGTAGCCGGGGTTGTCTTCAATCTCTTCCACAATCACTTCGGCGGCTGCCAAAGGCTTCATCGCTTTGATGCCTTCGGAAGAGTTGGCCGGATCACCATCGACATAGTTCATGATCCAGTTGTTGAGCCAGCGCTCCACATCGTGGCGCTCCTTGAAGGAGCCAATCTTGTCGCGCACGATACACTTGAGGTAGTGCGCAAACCGGCAGCAGGCAAACAGGTAGGGCAGCCGTGCAGACAGATTGGCATTGGCTGTGGCATCCGCGTCGTAGTATTCAGCAGGCTTTTGCAGGGACTGGGCGCCAATGAAGGCCGCTACATCACTGTTCTTGCGGTAGACCAGGGGCATCAGGCCGTTCTTGGCCAGCTCCGCTTCGCGCCGGTCACTGATGGCAATCTCGGTGGGGCATTTGATGTCCACGCCGCCGTCGTCGCTTGGGAAGATATGGACGGGCAGATCTTCCACAATGCCGCCAGATTCCACACCGCGAATGGAGGTGCACCAACCGTAGTACTTGAACGAGCGATTGATGTTGGTCGCCATCGCATAGGCGGAGTTCGACCAGCAGAAATTATTGTGGCTGGCCCCTGCGGTGTCTTCTTCAAAGTCGAACCCGTCCACCGGATTGTCTTTGCTGCTGTAGGGCAGGCGCGCCAGGTAGCGCGGCATGGTCAAGCCGAGGTAGCGCGCGTCGTCGGAATCTCGCAGGGCGCGCCATTTGATGTACTCGGTATTGCCAAAAATCTTGGTCAGGTCGCGGGGATTGGCGAGCTCCTGCCACGATTCCATCTGCATCAGGCTGGAATCTGCGCCAGATATAAACGGGCAATGTGCAGAAGCCGCAATCTTGGACATCTCGGTCAACAGTGCGACGTCCTGGGGATTGTGGTCAAAAAAGTAATCGCCTACCAGGCAGCCAAACGGCTCACCACCGAACTGGCCGTACTCGGCCTCATACACCTTCTTGAAGATGGGGCTCTGATCCCACAAAATGCCTTTGTGGCGCTGTAGCGTTCTGCCCAGTTCCTTCTTGCTGATATTGATGACCTGAATCTTCAGCGTCTCATCCGTCTCGGTGTTGTTCACCAGGTAGTGCAGGCCGCGCCAGCTTCCTTCCAGACGCTGGAAATCTGCGTGGTGAATGATCTGGTTGATCTGCTCGGAGAGCTTTCTATCGATCTCGGCGATCATTCCTTCGACGGTCCGGTACGCATCGCCAGAGATGATGTTGGTGTTGGCCAATGCGTGCTCGGCCAGGGTTCGCACTGCCGACACCACCGCCTCTTGTGCTTGGTCTGTCTTGGGCTTGAACTCCTTGCTGAGCAGTGCTGCAAATTCATTGCTCTCCAACACGACGGTCTGGTCCAGGCCTTGCTTTTCAGTGATCGCCATACTTCGTCCTCTCATTCTGTGCGGCTATGCAGCTTTGTTTATTGCGCTTGGTTGGCTGGCGTATCAGGGGGCAGGTTCGGGGTGGAAGAGAGCGCTTTCATCAGCGCTGGATCGGCCAGCACCTTGGCAATCAGGTCTTCGGCACCAGACTTGCCATCCATGTACGACAGCAGATTGGCCAGCTGCGTGCGCGCTTCCAGCAACTTGCTGAGCGAGTCCACCTTTTTGGCGACGGCATCGGGCGAGAAGTCATCCATGCTGTCAAAGCTGATGTCGATGGCCATGTTGCCTTCGCCCGTGAGGGTGTTGGGCACCTGAAAGGACACACGTGGCTTGATCGCCTTCATGCGGCTGTCGAAGTTATCGACGTCGATCTCGAGAAACTTGCGATCAGCGATTTCCGGCAGAGGCTCTGCCGGCTTGCCAGATAGATCGGCCATCACACCCATGACAAAGGGCAGCTGAATTTTTTTCTCAGACCCGTAGACCTCCACGTCGTACTCGATCTGAACGCGCGGAGCGCGATTGCGCGCAATGAATTTTTGTCCGCTTTTGCCCCGTGCAGCCAGGCGCTGCTTGATGTTCATGCTCGTTGTCATACCGTAGCTCCGCAGTGATAGATCGACCAAAAACTATCGATAGCTATTGGTGATTGATGTTGCAATGTTCATTAGTTTACTTAAAAATTGCAATTTAAACGTCGTCTATCGTCAACAGTTTTTCAAAACTTTTTGACTATCATTGACTGAACTTTTTGTGGCCTCGCTGAGCAGCACGCGACGCAAGAGGCCGAAGAAATGGATAGCAAAGCTTTGAGGAGTCTGGGTACATGAACCGCACTTTCGTCGTCCACAGCCCACTGGGCGATCAATTGGAATTTCGCTCGATGGAGGGGACAGAGCAGATGTCGCGTCTGTTCGGGTTTCGTGTACGTCTGTTGAGTCAAAGCGCGTTCATCGATGCCAAGAGCTTGCTGGGCAAGGACATGAGCGTTGAAGTTGATCTCACCACAGAGAAGAACGGTCGGGGCAAGCGGTTCATCTCCGGGCAGGTGACCCAGTTCACCTACGTGGGGCGCGACGGCGACTACTACCTGTACGAGAGCATCCTGCGTCCATGGCTGTGGCATGCCACACGGCGCTCAGACTTCAAGATCTTCCAGTTCAGAAAGGCCCCGGACATCATCAAGGAGGTGCTGGGCAAATATGGCTTCTCCATCGAGGACAAGCTGACAGGCGCGTACCGGGAGTGGCCCTATATCGTCCAGTACGGTGAGAGTGATTTCAACTTCGTCTCGCGCCTGCTGGAGCTGGAAGGCGGCTACTACTACTTCAGCCACAGCCAGGGCAGCCACACACTGGTGCTGGCCGACGATATCGGCGGCCACAGTCCTTTGCCAAACGGCCCGAGCACGCTTTCATACTATCCAGAAACGCGGGCCGCGCATGTGCATGACGAAGACTTCATTGATGGCTGGTCGTTTGCAGAAGACATCGCCTCGGGCAACTTTGCTGCCGATGACTATGATTTTGAAAAGCCCAAAGCCTTGCTCGATACCCGGCAGCAGCAGCCTGCAGGTCACAGCGAAGACAGCCGTGAACTTTACGAGTGGCCCGGTGGCTATACCGAGTTTGGGGATGGCGAGAACTATGCGCGCATCCGCATCGAGCAACAAAAGGCGCAACGCGAAATAGCCCAGGGCGAGGGCAACGCCCGCAACATCGCGCCGGGCTATCTTTTCACGTTCAACAAATACCCCAGAGCGGACCAGAACAAGGAGTACCTCATCGAATCGGCGCACTACCGGTTTGAGGAGAACGTGCGCCGCAGCGATGGTGCCGGGGGCTCGGGTGGCGGCAAGCGAGGTGGCGCGGACAGTGGAACTACCTACCGCATCCGCTTTGCCGTGGTGCCCAAAAACACCGCTTACCGAAGCCAGCGCCTCACCCCAAAGCCCCGCACCACGGGCCCGCAAACCGCTGTCATCACCGGCCCTGCAGGGGAAGAAATCTACACCGACAAATACGGCCGCGTCAAAGTGCAGTTCCACTGGGACCGGTATGGCAGTTTTGATGAGAACTCCAGCTGCTGGATACGCGTCTCCCAAACCTGGGCGGGTGCCAACTACGGAAGCATGCACATACCGCGCATCGGACAAGAAGTCATCGTTGATTTCTTGAATGGTGATCCGGACTACCCCATCATCACCGGCCGCGTCTACAACGCCATGCAGATGCCACCCTGGGACTTGCCGGCCAACAAAACCCAGTCTGGCATCAAAACCAATTCCAGCAAGGGTGGGGCGGCCGGCGCCGGAGAAAAGAACGGCCCGGGTGATGCGAACGCGCTGCGCTTTGAAGACAAGGCGGGTCAAGAGCAGCTATGGCTGCATGCACAAAAGGACCAGCTCACCGAGGTCGAGAACGACGAAGACAAATGGGTGGGTAATGACCGGCGCAAGGTCATTGATCGCGACGAGTTCAACACCATCCACCGAGACCGCAGCGAGGTCGTAGACCGTAACGAGAAGATCAATGTGCACGGCTGGCGCAAGGAAGAGGTGGATCTCGATGAAACGCTGACGGTTCACCAAAACCGCAAAAAAACCATCGACAAGAACGAGACCGACGTCATCAAAAAGAAGTGGGACATCACCGTCGGCCAGATTCGTATGGAGAAGGTGGGCATGCTCTCGACCTTCAACGTGGGCATGGTCCATTCCGAAAACGTAGGCCTGTTCCATAGCTCCATTGTCGGTGGCAAACGGGTCGAAGTCAGCCTGGTGGACAAGACCGAGGTTGTCAATGGGCCTCGCACCACCACGGTCAAAAGCGACACGGTCAAGGTGGAGGAAACCCAGGAGGTCAGCGCCAAACGCATTGTGCTCAATGCCACGGAAGAAATCTTGCTGGTCTGCAAGGACAGCAGCATCACGCTGACGCCCAAGATGATCCAAGAGCTGGCCAGCATGATTTATCTCAACTGCAAACCTTAAGGCCAAGCATGACAAAAGCGATCGTGGAGCTCGCGCATGTCGACAGAGGCATGTACGCAGCCAGACTTGAAGACAGCGACCAATATGCCGTCTTCGAAATTTTCGACGCTTGTGTTCCCGATCTGGGTGATCTGTTGGAGCACGGTGCCTTTGGGGCGACCGGCAATCAACTCTACATGGACATCAGCAAAGGCAGCGTTATCGAAGTAGTTGCCAAGGGACTGTATGGCCTGGGTGGCGCCAAGCGCGCCTGCCTTTTATAAGTTTTAAGAAATCACAGGAAGCAAAACATGACAGGAAAACCCGCAGCCCGCATCGATGACAAGGTCAAATACGCACGCATCGTCACGGGCTCGCGCACGGTCCTGATCGGCACCCAAGGCGGGGTGGCTTGCTCGGTTTGCCCGGGCGGCAAGGCAGAGAGTAAAGATAGTGGCAAGGCCGTCGGCAACCCCGTCAACCCGCAGCTAGGCGCCAAGGTCCTGTCCGGCGCTTCTGACCTGGACTTTGCGTTGCCCGGCGCCATGCCGCTCGTCTGGCAGCGCCAGTACAGCAGCTACGTCAATGCCGAGCAAGGCGGCTACTGCGGCATGCTCGGTTACGGCTGGGGCCTGCCGATGGAGCTGCGCCTCTCCATGCAGGCAAGCGCCACCTTGCTGCACGACAGCCAGGGCCGCACCATCACCTTTGATGCGCTGGCGCCGGGCGAGTCGATCTACAGCGCGAGCGAAGATATCTGGCTGCTGCGCTCAGGCATGCACGCCGGTGGGCTTTCGCAGGAGTTGGCAGCGATGACGGGGGCTGCAAGATTCAGTGCAGAGGCACCGCACAGCGCAAACGCAAACGCAAAGCAGCTCCCGGGCCAAGCCCCGCTATGGTGGCAAGGCCGCTTTGCCTGGATTCGGCGCGATATGGCTTGCAGTGATCTGCTGGTCTTTGCCTCGACGGGCAACGGCGACACCGTCTGGGTGTTTGCGCCGGCCAACTGGCAGCAGATCGAAGCGGCGCGTGCGGCCGCGCAGGCGGATGCGGCTACGGGCAATGCGGCGAAGGCGAAGACGGCAGCAGTTCCTTCATCTGCACCCGATCCTGACCCAAACTGGATCTTGCTGGGCAAGATAGACCGCCTGGACCGCAAACAGCGCTACCACTGGTCAAAGGTGCTGGGCCAGGAACGCATCACCGGCATTGACGATGGCGTGGGCCGCCACTACCAACTGCACTACCAGCAAATCCTGCCCGCCCAGGATGCCCAGCATTACCGGCACAAGGATGGCACTCAAGGCAGCCACTTCTTCTGGCAGGCCGACAGCGGCGTGCGCCTAACCAGCATCCGCCTCGCCCGCGACCCTTCCGCCACCGAACACACAGAATCCCTCCCCCAAACCATCACCCTGGTGCACTACAGCTACAGCGCCCAGGGTGATTTGCTTCAGGTGCAAGACCGCCACGGCCAGGTCACCCGCCGCTTTGCCTGGCGCAACCATTTGATGGTCTTTCACCAAGAGCGCAGCGGCCCCGAACACCACTACGCCTACGACCGTTATGAACCGGGCGGCCAGGCGATTGCCCAGCGCAACCAGGAAGGCCTGGACTACCAGTTTGCCTACCAGGTGCTCCCCGAAGCGAACGGCCAGCCGCGCAGGGCCTGCGTGGTCACCGACAGCCTGGGCCGCGTAGACCGCTACATCTTCCAAGGCGAGGCGGGCCTGGCGCGCCTCGTAGAACACCAAAGAGCGGATGGCAGCACGGTGCAGCGCAGCTACAACCAGTTTGGCCACCTGACCAGCGTGACCGACCCGCTGGGCCGCAGAGTCAGCATGCAGGTGAGCCCCCTGGGCCAGCTCCTGTCCACCCAGGGCCCGGG
>NZ_JBBGZC010000021.1:0-72561 GCF_037479395.1 Comamonas sp. MYb21
TTGGTGTATTTGCAGCCCTGTTTGGGCTCAGCCCATTTGTATTGCATGGCGCTGATCCAGCAGCGTTTGAAGCTGCTATTTCTGAGGCCTGGGGGCCGATCTACACTCAGTGGAAGAAAGATCAGTCAGCAACAGAGGGCGGCAAGGCAGCCTCTTTGTTTACAGATGAGTGGATGAACCAGCGTGCACAACTACTGGAACGTAAAAACTATTTTGGAACAACCAATGCCTCATATGACAGCTCATCTGCCGATGCGTATGGAGCTGATAAAGCGACGCTTTACGACGGAGAAGACATTGTCTGGGAAGACCGCAGTTCCGCACTGAAGATCCGGCGAGGAGGAACAACAGAGTCCACCAAATATGTCACTTTTAACAATGATAACGGTGGGCAGCTCAACGGCGGGCGACGCGAAGATTATCTCTTTGGAGGTGCGGGAGTCGACACCTTGGTAGGCTTGGGTGGCAATGATTATCTCCAAGGCAACGCAGGTGATGATGTACTCGACGGTGGCACGGGCAACGACATGCTGCAGGGTGGTCTTGGAGATGATGCCTATATTTTTAATGGCGATTGGGGAGTAGATGAAGTCATTGACAGCGATGGTGTTGGTAGCATCGTTGTGGATGGCCATACACTGGTTGGCGGTCGGTTTGTCTCGGCTGGAGCATGGATTAGCGAAGATGGAAAATGGCGCTATGCCCTCAACGAGAGAGGTGATCTGATCATCTCCAATGCTGAAAAGTCAGGTCGCATAGTCATTAGAAACTACGCAGATAGTCAGAGCAAAAGTACCTCTCTGATGAAAAATGCACCCGCAGATGTGCTGGGATTGACTCTGCCCGATAGTGGGCAGCCCTGGGTAAATACTGCTGGCATGTATGCATTACAAGGCGATCAGTTTGGAGGAACTGATTCCTCCTGGCGTATACAGCCCGATGGCAGTATCCCAGGTGCCCAAGCTGATCCTGACGCCAACAACTTGTTTGATGGCTCCAGCATTTATCCTGATGTTGTGGTGCGCCCCGTAGGTGGAAATTTAGGGGCAGACGGGGTCTGGCAGCCTGTATACGCCAATACTCAGGCCGTTGGCTATTGGGGCAGGGGGGGTAATGATTTCATATCGGGTGAACAATATGAGGATTATCTTGATGGCGGAGACGGTGACGATGCCATCTGGGGGGGCGCTGGCAGTGACATTATCTATGGTGGAAAAGGCAATGACATCATCGTCACGAATATGGCGGCGACCATGCCAGGAGGCTTTGGCGAGCTTCCTCGCGGTGCAGATGAAATAAAAGGTCCTGACAACGTAGTCACACAGACGAGTGGTTCCAACATTACCCGCTGGTTTGTGGTGAGAAGTACTGATGGTAGCCGTGTACGCGTGGAGCGTGCACACGTCAAAAATCCTGATGGAGGAGAGTTCTACGCTCCAGAGAGCGCTAGCGATCAAGATTTTGTGGACGCCGGAGAAGGCGATGACTACGTGTGGGGAGGGCGCGGAGCGGATTACCTGATTGGAGGCGCAGGTGATGATCACCTAGCTGGCCTTGCCGGTAGTGATGTGATCCTGGGCGGAGATGGCAAAGATGTGATCTACGGCGACGAGTGGGTGCGTATGCGGCTTCAGGCCGTCTCAAGCAGCACTAACGGTGATTTATATGCAAGCTTGCCATACGACGATACGCTCAAGAGCCCGGCATTGCATGGAGATGATGTCATCGATGGCGGTGCCGGAGACGACGAAGTCTGGGGAGATGGTGGCAATGACTCCATTTGGGGTGGTGGTGGCAATGATCTCCTTCTGGGTGATGCCCTCATTGCCCAACTGCCTTACGAAAATCACGGAAATGATCAGTTAGATGGTGGTGATGGCAACGATGTACTGATGGGCATGGGGAAGGACGACGCACTCCGGGGCGGCTCAGGCAATGACGAGTTGTGGGGGGACCATTCAAGTTTGGATGCGCAGTACCACGGCAGCGACCTGTTGGATGGTGGCGAAGGTGACGACAAATTGTTTGGGCAGGGTGGCAGCGATACGCTGCACGCAGGTTCAGGAAATGATTGGCTAGCTGGAGAGGATGAACTGGCAGTTGATGCAACCAGTGCGTTGACCGGTGACGACATTCTTTATGGTGGCGACGGCAACGACACCGTGATAGGTGGCAATGGCAATGATCAACTCTTTGGTGATGAAGGTGATGATTGGCTTTATGGTGGTGCGGGCAATGACGCCCTTGATGGTGGTAGCGGTCTGAACTCCCTGGAGGGAGGTGCAGGCAACGACACCTACACGTCTGCAAGCGCAACGGGCACTGATGTGATCGTGGACAGCGAGGGAGATGAAACCTACCAGATCGATTTCCGAGCATTGAGCGCAGGGGCGTCAGTGGACATTGACGACCAAGATGGCATTGGACGCATAGTGATTGATGGAGTCGTTATACAGGGAGACAACATCAAGGCAGTGGCCGAAACGGCTTGGGAGGCTGCTGGTTGCCTTCTGACGCGCAGCGGGGGTGATCTTTTAATTCGCGCCAAAGGTGGTAGTGGTAGAGCTCTGGTTTATGACTACTTCAATAAGTCGTCAATGCTTGGGTTGACATTGCCGGCATATGTTCCGCCGGTAGATCCGGGTGGGCCGACTAATCCGGGTGGGAATAGTCCTCCAGTAGTGGAAATTCTACTGGGATCTCAAAATCTGATAGAGGGCCTTGAGTTTTCGTTATTATTGCCAGCGAATACGTTTAGTGATCCAGATGGCGACTCACTGGTTTTGAATGCGAGTTTGCCAGATGGCTCGGCACTGCCGGCTTGGCTGACCTTTGATCCTGCTACTGGAAAATTCACAGGCACGCCACCTTTGGGTAGCTCGGCGAGCCTGAATGTCGTATTAAAAGCAACTGATAGCGCTGGAGCTAGCGTCTCTCAAGATTTTTCAATAATTATTGAAAAACCTGCAGGGCAAAACATCACTGGGACAAATAATGACGATGTACTTGACGGCTCATCTGGAGACGATGCTTTTCATGGGTTGGCTGGAAATGATGTTTTGAACGGTGGTGGTGGTAATGATATTTTTGATGGTGGGGATGGGAATGATATCCTGAATGGGGGCGATGGTGATAATATTTTCAATGGTGGTTCTGGAAATGATATTATCAATCCACACGCGAGCATAGGTAATTCGAAATTTGTATTTGGTATAGGGGATGGCAATGATGTTGTTAATGCTAACCTTTACAATTTCAAAACAAATAATATTATAGAATTTAAAGACGGAATCAGCCCGGCTGACGTGGATGTGTCAATGTCTGGGGTTTATGGAGAGTCCTATAATAGTTTGATTTTCTCAGTCAAGGGTAATGACTCAATAGCTTTTAAGGGCGCGTTTTATTCTTACGAAAAGGATATAGGGAATCCTCGAAATCAATTTAAATTCTCAGATGGAACTATTTGGGATTTGCACACCGTTTTATTGATGGCGGCAAGAAAAAAATCGACCGACGGATATGATGAAATTCTTGGGACATTAGGTGATGATGTGCTAAGTGGAGGAGGTGGGTATGATGTTATAAGAGGATATGATGGCAATGATTTTTTATATGGCGATGAGGATTCTGATGATTTATGGGGTGGGTATGGGAATGATGTTTTACATGGTGGTGCCGATAATGACTATCTCTATGGACAAGATGGAGATGATAAGATGTATGGAGGCGATGGCGACGACAGACTAAGAGATATTCAAGGTAGTAATATCTTTGATGGCGGTGCAGGCAATGATCGACTTGAAGGTGGGGGTAGATCGAAAGATGTATTTTTATTTGGAAGAGGGGATGGAGTAGATACTGTTATTGATGGTGCTGTCAGGCTTAGTGAAGTTAAATTCAAAGCGGGAATAAATCCCGATGATATAGAGGTGACGCGGGGTAGAACTGATCTTAAACTGTCGATTCGAGGTTCGGATGATCAAATAAATTTGTTGCATTTTTTCAATGATATCGATCCAAGTGATATTGCCAGTCCTGTAAAGCAAATAGTTTTTGAAAATGGAACAATCTGGGGTTTGAGCGAAATAGAGGTGTTGGCCGGCGTCTACACAAATCAAGCCCCGGTTATTGAAAAAATAAAATCTATGAATTTGCTGAATGGAGATTCTCTCTACTGGAGCCCAAGTCAGGAGAATGTCTATGATGATGGAGGAGTGACTTCTTTCACTGTGGAAATGGAAGATGGCAGTCCACTACCATCTTGGATGAGTTTGGATGTTGATGGAACATTAAGCGGAAATGTGGTTGCAAACACGAATCAAACGATGCGCTTAAAAATAACAGCGACAGACAAAGAAGGTTTGTCGACATCTGAGATTTTAGTGATCAATTTGAGTAAAGCGGGAATTACCAAGCGTGGGACTGCGGCAGCAGATACCATAACTGGGCAAGGATTTGCAGATAAGCTTTATGGTCGAGCTGGAAATGATCAACTTTTCGGTATGGCAGGTCCTGATCAGCTTTATGGTGAAGACGGGAATGACACTCTGACAGGCGGAGTCGGTAATGATCAGCTGTATGGAGGGAATGGCAGTGATAAATATATCTTTTTCAGCGGAGACGGAGAAGATCTGATCGTTGAAGAAAGTTCGGGCTCCAGTACAACCGATATCGTTCAACTCAAAGATATTGCTTCGACCGACGCGTACCTCTTGGGCCGTGTCGGAGACGATCTTCACATCACAATAGGTTCAGATGTAATTATGATTCGTGATCAATTTGCACTAGAAGCTTCGGTCATTGAGGAATTTCACTTCAAAGATAATGTAGTGCTTCTTGCTACAGATATCCAATCTCAATTGGATTCAGGCATCAAAAATGGAGTTGTACAAAACTTGATGAGCGAAAGTGAGAAGTTTGTCGACACAGCTGCACCTATTCCTATGCCGAAACCAAATCCTTTAATAACCTCGTTTGAAGTTGATGGCGCTATTCCAATGCCAAAGCTGAATCCAACAATAATTTCTCAGGATGAACTTGTGATGCCAGCCCCAGGCCCATTGATGACCTATGTTGACAAAAATGGCGAGCACACACGTGTCAAGCCTTTGCTGATAGGTGCGACAGAAGAGCTGATAAATCTAATGTCACAATCGACCGATGACAGAATCAGCTTGTTAGATAGCATATCACTGGCATCATTGCTGTCTCAGCGGTTGCCTAATGCCAGTAGTGAAAATAGTTCTATCGATGGCCTAGTGCAAGCAATTTCTGCATTTAATGCAGATGCGGGGGCGATTTCTTCGGCGCCTAGCTCATTCGCACAAACCATCGATTCACTTAACAGACAATCGCTCTCTCTTGCAATGAACGCAGCGTAGTAGAAGTACTAAGCACATGGATTAATCGTACTAATCACACCCCTAAATTTGGATATCCATCCATTTTTAGGGGTGTTTTTTTAATGACCTGAATTTTTTCTTTTAAGGGTTCGGTGGTTCCATGTTAACTTTTCCCCGTCAGTCGGTAGTAGATCAAGTGCTCGCAACCTACGGCAAAAAATCCCACGGAGGATGCTATCCTTACATCATGCCGAGTTGTGACGGGCATTACTGTTTCAAAGCCAGGTGAAAGCATTTAAATCGCGTCTCTTATGTAGCGGCCCAATGACTCAACAGAGCGGTGCCTCGTGACCTGACGAATCGCAAAGATCGACATGCCCCGCTGCGCCGCATCGGTGCAAAACCCTGCTCTCAGAGAGTGTCCGCTGAACTCAGTAGCAGCCTTTTCACCCCATGCCTGCACCGCCAAGCGCTTCACTATCAATGCGACTGATTGCGAACTCAGCCCTGCGGTGCCCACATTGCCGTAGCGGCCCACAGCCCTAAATATAGGGCCGCTGCTTAAACCAACATGATCAATCCATGCCTGCACTGCGTGGATGGGGCACAAAGCCACTCTCTTGCCCCAAGGGATTTGGATGCTTTGACCACGGCCGTAGGGATCGGTTTTGGAGCGCCGGATGTGCACAGTCATTCCTTGCTGATCCACCTTCAAGTCGCTTATCTGCAATGCAACGAGTTCAGAGCGGCGCAGGGCTGCCGAGAATCCAAGGAGCAACAATGCAGCATCACGCAGCGTCCTGGTTGCCGAGCCGGCCTGGTTGTCATTTTTTCCAAAAGTGGATGGCTGCCTTGCAGCCTTCACCAGTTGCGATAGATCCTTGGCGGTAATCGCTCGCACTTGGCGTTGGGGCCCGCCGTAGATTCTTCGCATGCCGCGCATCGCCTGTTGCACAATCATGCTCTTGACCGGGCTGGCAACGCCTCGGCTCCTGTGCCAGCGGTCAAGTGCTGCCATGCGCCTGGTCAACGTTGCAAAGGCATGCACTGGACTCCATTGGGCGATGTACAGCGCTACCTGTGTTGGCGTTGCGGGCAGCCTGCCTTGGTGCATACAGTAGTGCCGTATGTCTGAAGCGTAGGCACGTTGTGTGGCTTCTGCCAGGCTGGCACTGCGCAGCACTTTGAGATGTTGGCGGCGAGTTGTCATGCTCTTCATGTGTGCCGCCATTTCATTTGTGCTGCCTTTTTGTCAGAGTGCAGCGTGTGAGAAAGATGCAGCACTTGGGCCACTTCACGTTGATGAGTGGATGACGTCATGTCAGTATTCCTCGGGCAATAGCAGGCAAGTGCTGGAGCGCGATGGTTGGCGTTTGGCCTGCCCATCTTCCGTGATATCGCTCATCGCTTCCGTGATAATCCATATCCTGCCACTTTGAAACGCAAAGCTCGTCAAAATGCGGCTTCCATCTGCCACAGCTTGGATGTTGGCTGCACGGTCCTCCGCCTCCATATGCGCCCAGTCTCCGCTTACATGGCGGCGCAGCAAGCCGCCCACTGTTATGCCTGATGCGGCTAGGTCCTCGAGCATGGCCAAAGCTCCTTGTGTTGCGACAACCTGACCCATGGCAAACAGCGGCGTGCGGTGGTTGCTGGAGTGCTGGGGTTGGGGTGACTTGTGTGTGTTCGTACCGTTGGAGGTGAAAGGTTTGCGGTTCATAGTTCAGCTTCAAATAGAGACATAGAGAGCCCACAAAGCAAGAGCGCCAATGCGATTAATGCATTGGCGCTCTTGGGCCCCAAAGGATTGGGGTAGGGCGGGGCGTTGGGTTAAAACGAGTGGCTTATCGAATAATCTTTAAAAGTGGCTGCTCCAGATAGAAGGCAATGGGTTGAAGGTGACGGGCACTGGGTTAGCTAGGCGTCAGAGCTTTTGAGCGACAAGGCTCAGCAAAAGCCATAAAAGAAGATATATGACCCATGCGGCAACTCCTGCAGCCCAGCTCACACCACCTTGGGTTCTGAGCGAGCTCACCCAGTGGCTGGATGGAAGGGCTGCCTTTACCTGGTCAACTTGTTTGTAGGCTTGCCGCTCATAGAGCAGGTTGCCCACCTGGCCCGCCGCAAACGCTAACCCCAGGCCAAAGGCGTTGGAGTAGCGCTCGGAATACCCAAACACCATTGATGCCACGAGCTCCAGTAGAAGCAGTCCGATCCATAGGGCTGAGAGCGCATACATCTTGCGATAGGAAAGCCATCCCAGCGAGAGAAAGAAGGCAGCCCAATTCCAGCTTTGCTTGGTCGGCCTGCTTGCTGCCTTGTCCCACAGGCTTTGGTATTTCTCATAGTTCTTGTTCACGTACGCGCGAAGCAGGGCGCGCCGGATAGTGTCGTCTCGTCCAGGCGAGGTTGTTTGTTGCTGTTGAGTCATTGTGTGAGGATGAATAGGTGATGGAGTCGCGCAAACAACGGGTTGATTGCATTGGGTGACTGGCGATGGCGTGGGATTGGGATTTATTGGGCAGCTTTTCTCTTGGCGAATTCAGCGGCGATCCCGTCTTTGTCGAGGGGCGTGAACCGCAGCGCGATGTCGCAGTGAGAAACCGGCACGCCCGGCAAACTAAGCAGCGTGCCCCTGGCGCTCAATTGGTTGCCCGTCATTGCCCCGCGCAGCGTCCCTTTCCAGCGGTCTTGCGCTGTGTTTGCGCCTTCTACGCGTACCTCAATGGATGGTCCAAGGCGCATTGCCAGTTTTTCGTAACCACCGCCTGCAGTGGTGCGCTCGATCTCTAAACTAGTGCCCCCAAGCAAGCTCTCAGTCAGCGGGTGCTCGAAGGACTCATGGGCATTGGCAACAGCCTCAGGTAACGACATTGCCTCAGCACTACGCTGGCACTGGTAGGTGCCATCCCATGTTCCTGCCCAAGCCAGTTGCGGGGCAATCATCACGTGACCGTATGAGACGAGCTCGACCATCGGGCCCAGCGATGCGGATTGCACCTGGACCTGTCCAGTCGAATCGCTAAGGCGCACTTGGTAGTTGACCTGCGTTTTTACCCAACCATCAGGGGCCACCTCCACTCCTGGAATTTGTACGCTAAAGAGGGACCCTGCTATCAAACGTGAGGCAGCGCCCGATGCTAGGTCAAGCTGCAGCGTTGCGCTGCAACTTCTCAGCTGAGTGTCTTTGCTCACACCTGCATCGAAGACATTGGAGAGTGCCGTATTGATGCTGCTATAAAAGTACGACGAAGCGGGCGTTACCTGCCCAGCCTCGTCCTTTAAAGGCCGGCCACTCAAAGATGCCTGTGCATTGCTCACGACGATAGACTTCAGAACGTCCTGCACTTCAGCGGATTCGCAAGAAGGGGGCTGCTTGGGCTGGCAGGCCGCAAGGCACAGTGCGGCGAGAGTGGTGAGTGCGACCGCTGCTGTACGCCGGGCGGATGTGAGGCCCTGTTCGGGCAGACTTTTGGGGAATGGTTTGCGTTTCATAAGAATCCAATAGGTGAGTAAATCACACCCGCTCGCACCATCACACCGATGTTCTCGGCTGGTGGGCACTGCGGGTGGTTGTGGGGAGGGTTACGGGTAGCACAGATCGGCAAAGTCGCAGATGTGCTTGAGCAGTCCGGTAAAAGGCGTAGACAGCGCCCATAAATCACCGGGCACGAGCAGCATTGATGCCTACTGTTCCTGTCAACGCGAAGCGGCTGCGCGGTTTTGCTGTGCCCGAATGCGTGCGGCTTGTGCGGCAATGTCCGCATTCACGGCGTTGTTCTTTGTCTGCTCTTTAGCCGTCTGTTCGGCGTGTAGTTGTGCTTGCCTTTGACGCTCTTGCTCTGCGAGGGCCTGTTGCTCGCTTTGCCACTGCGCAAGTCGGCTCTTTTGCAGACGCTTGGCGCCACGCATAGAGGCCTCACCAATGTCGTGTACCCAAGCCTGTAGAAGGTCTGCACATTGCGCGACTCGATTGCTGCAGAACTGCAGTGTGTAGGAGTCGAGCAAGTTACGCATCTGATGAGCAAACATTGGTGCCTGCCGGTAGTCCGTGATTTCTGCGCCGAACTGTGGAGGATGGTTGCTCACCCGGCCCCAGGTGGCGCTGTTGATGTCTTGCACCACCATCAGCAAGTTGGTCGAGAAGATATGCGCTTGTGAACTGTTCCCGAAGTTAGGCATTCCGTTGCCGGCATGCAGCCCAGCCCAAGCGCTGGCCATGAACTGTTCGCCGACTTGAGTGCTTGGATTGACGCCCGTGTAAGCACCGCCTTCTACTGCGGTGACCAAGTCCCGCATCGTTTGTTCTTTCGCTGGCACTCGCAGGAATGGAACAAACCTCAGACTCTGCTGGTCGACAGTGCCTCCGCGCTGCACTTCGTAGCGCTGTGGTTGAGGTAGTTGCTGTGCATGGATTGGTTTTAGCGAGACAAATAGCACGAAAAGTCCAGCTGGAACTAGTGCATGCGGTGCGCGAATTGCATGTATAGCGCGTGTGCGTCGCATTGCCCATCTGCCGTGTCGTTGCCCATTTGACAGGCCGTCTATTTTTCTTTCCTTCATGTATTGCTCTCCTATTTTTTAAGTAGTCGTTTGCCGTCGTCTGAGCCGCTTTGGTGTGGCTGCAGACCCAGAGGGTCTTTGAAGACTCCACCGCGCTCCAACGGATGAAGGCTTTGGCTCTTCTAGGCACTCCCTGTTACAGCTCGAAGCTGCCATGGCCGGATTGCTTTTGGCTGGATCACATGGCACGTTCAGTTGCATGCCGCCATGCACCGATCAGAGTGATTTGGAAATAAACACTATGAGTTTGGTATCGGGGTGAATTTTGCCATGCCAAACTTATAGTTTGTGTACTTAAAGTGGTGTATCTCAAACACTCGTGGCATGTCGCGAGTGATAGTGAACCGTCCCCAGGCTTTAGATCTTGAACACAAGCAAGAGCTGCTGCTATTGCAGAAGTCTTTTGGCGAGCGCTTACGTGCCGTACGCCATGACAAGCAGATGACCCTGGAGCAAGTTGCCGAGGGCAGCGGGTTGCATGCCAACTATGTGGGCTCTGTTGAACGGGGTGAGCGTAATATCTCGCTGTACAACATTTGGCGTATTGCGCATAGCCTTAGGGTGGATGTTTACGCGCTGATGCTTGAGCTTCCCAAACGCTCGGCAGGCTAGTTTTACCTAGCTTTTTCGCTCTGACCAGTTTTAGCGTTCATCAGGTGAAGCTCCATGTACCACATCGGCTCGAAGTGCACAGAGGTGATGCCGGTGATGATTTGCTGCTCGGGCGTAATCCAGTAAGCAGGGTCGATCACATAGCCAGCGCCTAGATCAAGAGTTGACGAGCTTTCTGCAAGATTAGCTGGCTTGGTCACTGGCAATGCGTTAACGCTGGATTTGGCAAGGGCTTGCGGTTTGCTGGTTGTGTGGCCCTGCGACTTAGGATGTTTAAGCCAAAGTACAGTTCTCCCAAGGTCTATGGCTTGGCAGTAGTCCACATAGACAATTGCGATGGACGGCAGTTGATTAAACGTGTCAAATTCCTTGTAGTTCTTGGCAACCCAGCCGCCACTTTTTAGCGCCAAGACTACGAGCATTTCATCGGGAACGTAGGCGGGGCCATGGCGGGGATACCCCACGCTGTAGGCAAGTTCGGTGACTTCAGCAAGACTTTTGCTTGAGAGCATGGCAAGGCAGGCTAGAGGGTCATCACCCCGCTCTTGCTGCTGTATGCGAGCTACGGGGGGTGAAAGTCCGACTGCTCGCGTGGCGTTGGGATGACATGCGCTGGCTGCGCTTCCTGCATGGCTTTCTCCTGCCGTGCTCGCACTTGCTTTGCGCAAGGATGAACTTTCTGCTTTGGGGGGCAACTCGCTTACCAAGGTCTTACTGTTCTCTGTCATTGTGGTCTTTCCAACGGGCGAAAAAGCAGCCGCAGTCTCAGCCTCTGGCCGATCGTTGCAACTGGTCGATTAACATGGCTTAACTGGCCATGCGGCAGCGCAGCTGTGAGGCAAGGTCTGCATCACTGCTGCAATGTGTGGGAATCTAGGGGTTTGGGGCGCTTTGGCTCTGGAGCCAAAAGACATCGATCCAGAGCTAAGGCTGCTGCTTACGAAACGGATGCAATGAGCCTAGCGGTTTGATGTCGCGCTGAGCCGGATGACAACTAGCTCCGGCTGATTTAGCGCAATTGTGGCTCTCGTGCACGCTGTCTAATAAGTGAGTCTGAGGGCGCTCTATGTGGCTTCCCTGAGTTTGCCATTTTGTTTATTAAATACTGAATACGATTCAGGCAAAACCAAACTTATAGTGTTATTTTAACACTCGAAATTTTGAAATTTGCGCGGCTCGCCACCTGAGTTACTTTGTACAGTATGAGCAGTGGTCTGCATATGCTGCTGCATGAGCTCATCGTTCACTAGGCGGCTAGAAGCGCAGTTGCTTACATACGACGTTGAACAGTGGCTCAATACACTAAACCTGCTGATGTCGGTGTGCAGGCGAAAAATTTTGAAGCGAAGCGCAGCAATTAGCCGAACGCCGAAGTCTCTCACTGAATCTCAAACAGACCCGCTACTTCGCAAATTTGATTGTGGGTGATACTATGGGTAGAAATAAAAAAAGCCACCCCTAGGGTGGCTTTTTACTTTAAAATCAATGATTTATTTTCAAATTCTGGCGGAGAAGGCGGGATTCGAACCCGCGGTGGGCTATTAACCCACACACGCTTTCCAGGCGTGCGACTTAAACCACTCATCCACCTCTCCGCATGTTTTGTACGTTTTACATCCTGTGGTGGCCAGGAAATAAAAAGCCAAGCGTGGACAGCTTGGCTGACAATTTCACCTGTTGACTGGCGGAGAGGGCGGGATTCGAACCCGCGGTGGGCTATTAACCCACACACGCTTTCCAGGCGTGCGACTTAAACCACTCATCCACCTCTCCAGTCGGTGAAGCGTGTATTCTAGCCTGAAATTTGGCGCCTTCCAGCAAAGCGGGGGCTTGTTTGGCAAAAATGCAGCGCGGCCCCAGCGGGCACGTGCTGCATTTACGTTTGCCAAGCGGTTACTGGCCCTTGCCGGTCTGGATCATGCGCATGGCCGAGGTGATCAGGCTGGAGACCTCGGTCATGTTGCTCGGGACGACCAAGGTGGTGGTCGCGTCGCTGGCCAGCTTGCCGTAGGCATGCACGGCCTGCTCGGCCACCTTCAGCTGCACGGCTTGCTCGCCGCCGGGCTGGCGGATGGCGGTGGCAATGCGCTCCAGCGCCTGGGCAGTGGCATCAGCCACCGCAGTGATCGATGCGGCCTCGCCTTGCGCCTTGTTGATCGCCGCTTGCTTCTCACCTTCGGAGCGGGCGATGAAGGCCTCGCGCTCACCGGTGGCGATATTGATCTGCTCCTGGCGGCGGCCTTCGGAGGCGGCGATCAGCGCGCGCTTTTCACGCTCGGCGGTGATCTGGGCTTGCATGGAGCGCAGGATTTCTGCCGGTGGCGTCAGATCCTTGATCTCGTAGCGCAGCACCTTCACGCCCCAGTTGAGCGCTGCCTCGTCGATCGCCGAGACGATCTGGGCGTTGATCATGTCGCGCTCTTCAAAGGTCTTGTCCAGCTCCAGCTTACCGATCACGCTGCGCAGCGAGGTCTGGGCCAACTGGGTGACGGCCATGATGTAGTTCGATGAGCCGTAGCTGGCGCGCATAGGGTCGGTCACCTGGAAGTACAGAATGCCGTCCACCTGCAGCTGGGTGTTGTCGCGCGTAATGCAGACCTGACTGGGGACATCCAGCGGAATTTCCTTCAGGCTGTGCTTGTAGGCGACTTTGTCGACAAAGGGAATGATGAAGCGCGGGCCGGGGGCCAGGGTGCCGGCGTAACGGCCCAGGCGCTCTTTGACCCAGGCGTGCTGCTGGGGCACAATCTTGACGGACATCGCAATGAAGATGATGGCGATGACAAATATGATGATGGCGACTTCCATGGGCTCTCCTCATGGACGCACTGCTTGGTGCAACGCGCCCGTTTTTTCAGTGACTGGCTGGGGGCGGGCCCCTGGCTCAAAGGTCCTGGCCATTACACCATGCGGGTGTGACGGGCCAGGCGGGGGTGTGGGGCATGGATTTGGCTGCGCTTGTTATGTTTGCCATGCCCCGGTGATTGGCGCCTGGTTGACGGGAACCAGTGGTTAGTGCGCGGCGGGCTCGGTGGGTTCCACCAGCAGGCGGTTGCCCTCCAGCCGCACCACACGATAGGCGCCGGGCAGCGCAGGGTGTTGGCCCAGCAATGCAGCCGTCCAGGGCGCGCCGCGGTAGCGCACCTGGGCTGTGCGGTCGGTCTCCCAATGCTCGATCTGGACCTGCTCGCCAATGTCCAGGTGCATGTCCTGCTCGCGCTCACCAGAGAGCAGCGAGCCACGGCGCTTTTGGCGCAGGTAGCAGGCCAGCACGGTGGCCGCGCCCACGATAGCCGCGACCAGGATCTGCACCACTTCGTTGGCACCCAGGTGCGCAGCGATGGCAGCCGCGGCCATGCCAATGGCAACCATCAGCAAATACAGCGTGCCGGTGAGCAGCTCGGCGACGACGGCCAGGCCGGTCAGCAGCCACCACACGGTTGACATCTCCATAGCTCCCTCCTTGTTCGATTAGGTTTGTTACCCGATTGTGCGATATGCCGACCAATTTTGCGGCAATTGATGCAGGATACATAAAAAGGGGCGTGCAAATTCCGTACACTTCGCGCCTGTTTCGATTGTTTTAGTGAGGCCCGCCCCTGCGGGAACGCCCATGAAGTTTCGCTTTCCCATCGTCATCATTG
Organism: Comamonas sp. MYb21; assembly: GCF_037479395.1. Lineage (NCBI taxonomy): Bacteria > Pseudomonadati > Pseudomonadota > Betaproteobacteria > Burkholderiales > Comamonadaceae > Comamonas > Comamonas sp. MYb21. The sequence continues at coordinate 14,162 of NZ_JBBGZC010000021.1, forward strand.
ACGAGGACTTTCGCTCGGAAAACACTTCCGGCCTGAGCATCCGCGATCTGGCACATGCCATCGAGGAGGAGGGCTTTGAGGTGCTGGGCGTGACCAGCTATGGTGATCTGAGCCAGTTTGCACAGCAGCAAAGCCGCGCCAGTGCCTTCATCCTGTCGATCGACGACGAGGAGTTCCAGCTGGGCGGCGGTGATGACCAGATCGTGCACAACCTGCGTGACTTCATCACCGAAGTGCGCCGCAAGAACCCGGATGTGCCGATCTATATCTATGGCGAGACCAAGACCAGCCGCCACCTGCCCAACGACATCCTGCGCGAGCTGCACGGCTTCATCCACATGTTCGAGGACACGCCCGAGTTTGTGGCCAAGCACATCCTGCGCGAAGCCAAGAACTACCTCGAAGGCATTCAGCCGCCATTCTTCAAGGCGCTGCTGGACTATGCCGAAGACGGCTCCTACAGCTGGCACTGCCCCGGTCACGGCGGCGGTGTGGCCTTCTTGAAGAGCCCGATTGGCCAGATGTACCACCAGTTCTATGGTGAGAACATGCTGCGCGCCGACGTCTGCAACGCCGTCGAAGAGCTGGGCCAGCTGCTGGACCACAACGGCGCGATTGGCGAGAGCGAACGCAATGCGGCGCGCATCTTCAATGCCGACCACTGCTTTTTTGTGACCAACGGTACCTCGACCTCGAACAAGATGGTTTGGCACCACACGGTGGCGCCGGGCGATGTGGTGGTGGTGGACCGCAACTGCCACAAGTCCATCCTGCACTCCATCATCATGACGGGTGCGATTCCGGTGTTCTTGAAGCCCACGCGCAACCACTTCGGCATCATCGGCCCGATCCATGAGAGCGAGTTCTCGCCCAAGACCATCGAGGCCAAGATCGCTGCCAACCCGCTGCTCAAGGGCGTCGATCCAAAGGCCGTCAAGCCTCGTGTGCTGACGCTGACGCAATCGACCTACGACGGCGTGCTCTACAACACCGAGACCATCAAGCAAAAGCTTGATGGCTACGTGGACAACCTGCACTTTGACGAAGCCTGGTTGCCGCATGCGGCCTTCCACCCCTTCTATGGCAGCTACCACGCCATGGGCAAGAAGCGCGCGCGCCCGAAACACTCGGTGGTCTATGCCACCCAGTCCATCCACAAGCTGCTGGCCGGTATCAGCCAGGCATCGCACGTGCTGGTGCAGGACAGCCAGACGCAAAAGCTGGACTTCAACCTGTTCAACGAGGCGTACCTGATGCACACCTCGACCAGCCCGCAGTACAGCATCATCGCCAGCTGCGACGTGGCCGCTGCAATGATGGAGCCGCCCGGTGGCACCGCGCTGGTGGAAGAGTCGATCCTGGAAGCGCTGGACTTCCGCCGTGCGATGCGCAAGGTTGATGATGAGTTTGGTGAGGACGACTGGTGGTTCCAGGTCTGGGGCCCAGAAGCCCTGGCCGACGAAGGCGTGGGCTCGGCCCAGGACTGGATCATTCGTGGCCCGGACGCATCGCGCAAGACCAAGGGCAAGAACGGCAAGGAGTTCGACAACTGGCACGGCTTTGGCGATCTGGCCGATGGCTTCAACATGCTGGACCCGATCAAGTCCACCATCGTGACGCCGGGCCTGGACCTGGACGGTGACTTTGACGAGACCGGCATCCCCGCGTCCATCGTCACCAAGTACCTGGCCGAGCACGGTGTGGTGGTCGAGAAGACGGGCCTGTACTCGTTCTTCATCATGTTCACCATCGGCATCACCAAGGGCCGCTGGAACACCATGCTGACCGCGCTGCAGCAGTTCAAGGACGACTACGAGAAGAACCAGCCGATGTGGCGCATCCTTCCCGAGTTCTGCCAACAGCACAAGCGCTATGAGCGCATGGGCCTCAAGGACCTGTGCCAGCATGTGCACCAGCTCTACGCCAAGTACGACATCGCCCGCCTGACCACGGAGATGTACCTGTCGGACCTGACGCCTGCGATGAAGCCATCGGACGCGTTTGCGCACATCGCGCGCCGCAAGACCGAGCGTGTCGAGATCGACCATCTGGAAGGCCGCGTTACTGTGGGTCTGGTCACGCCATACCCACCCGGCATTCCGCTGTTGATTCCTGGCGAAGTCTTCAACAAGAAGATCGTGGACTACCTCATGTTCGCGCGTGAGTTCTCCAAGCTCTGCCCAGGCTTCGAGACCGATATCCATGGTCTGGTGGAGCTGGTGGACGAAGAAAGCGGCGAAGTGCGCTACTACGCCGATTGCGTGGCGCTGGACGCCAGCGACCAGGCCGTGCAAACCCAGGTGGTCTCTGCGCCGGTGGCATCGTCGAAGAAGCGCAGCCCCATGCTGGAAGGCAAGGCGCCCGCCTCGTCGGCCAAAAAGCGCAGCACCGCTGCGATGAAGAAATCGCTCAAGGCGGAAAAGCCCATGGGTGATGCCAGCGAAGGTGTTGTGTCGCCCGTGGCCAAGACCCCGCAGGCAGCGCCCAAGCCACGCCGCGTGGCCAAGCCGCGTTCGCCCAAGGTCTGACCAGGCAGGTGAGTAGCGGCGGGGGATGTTGAGTCCCCTGCGTCACTCCCGCATCACCACGAAAGCAGCGCATACGCGCTGCTTTTTATGCCCGTTTATCGCTCATGGCTCATGGCGTGCTTGCCACTTCGGCAGTTGGGGAGGGCGGCATGCCTTCTTCCCGCACGCGCCAGAAGGTGGCAAAGCGCGGTATACCGCTGTCGTGCAGGCCACGGTAGCGGTAGGTCACCCAGCTGCCAATGGCAGGTGGATCGCGGCGCTGCGCATCGCTCAATCCACTGCCGAGCTTGAAGTCAATGCCATCGACCGTGCGGACCAGCAAGGCACCGGTCATGCCTTCGTATTTGCCGCGCCCGGGTGCATAGCCCATCACCTGGGCCTCGGCATCCTCATGGGGTTTGAGCTTGAGCACATCGCCGCTGCGGCCACTGCGGTAGATGGCGCTGGCCCTGTGCAGCATCAGCCCTTCACCCCCTTCGCGCACAATGCGCCGCATCTGTGCCATCAGCCGGGCCTCGTCGGTCTCTTGCCACTGCGGTGTGGCCTGTACCCAGGGCTGCTGCACGGCAGCCACAAACTGCGCAATGGCTGGCAGGCGCTCATTAAAACTGCCGGGTGCTGCGGGTGCGTCAAACACCATAAAGCGCAGGCCCTGCCAGTCTGCATCCGCAGGCACGGCTTTGCTGGTGATGGATTGGGCGCGGGCAAACTGGCCGCGCCCGGCCCATAGCTCGCCTTCCATCGGCGTGGCGGGCCAGCCGGCGGTGTACCAGGCGGGTGCGTTGATGGCGGTGCCTTGGCGTGTCCACAGCGCTTGGCCATCCCAGTAGCCGCGCACGCCGTCGTATTTCTCGCTCACCCAGTACTGCTGCAGATCCAGGCCGCCAGGGTATTTTTGCGCAAGCCACAGCGCGGGTGGCTTGTTGGCCTGTGCCAGCACAGCCCCGCAGCAAAGCAGGGCGGCCAGCCACAGCTGGCGCCACCAGGGATGGATAGGGACACGCATGCAGCCTCCTCGGGCAGCGGCCGGGATGGCTGCCTATCCGCATGCTAGCGGCGATAGTCCACAGCTGCCAACCGCCGCTGTGGTTTGGCGTGGTAAGCAGATGTTGGGGTTGCGCGGGGATGCCTTGGTGGCCTTGCTTGACTAGTGTGGCCGCGATTGCAGGCGCGCGTACAGGCCGCCCAAGTCGATCAGCTGCTGGTGCGTGCCTTGCTCGACCACCTGGCCGCGCTCCATCACCACCACGCGGTCGGCGTGCTCGATGGTGGACAGACGGTGGGCGATGACCAAGGTGGTGCGGCCCTGCATCAGGCGCGAGAGGGCTTCTTGCACCAGGCGCTCGGATTCGGTATCGAGCGCCGAGGTCGCTTCATCGAGGATCAGGATCGGCGCGTCTTTGTACAGCGCCCGGGCAATCGCCAGGCGCTGGCGCTGGCCGCCAGACAGCTGGTTGGCATTGTGGCCGACGATGCTGTGGATGCCTTGGGGCTGGCGCTCGACAAAGTCCTGCAGGTTGGCGGCAGCCAGGCATTCGAGCAGGCGCTTTTCATCGATATCCTGGCCCAGCGCCACGTTGGCAGCGATGGTGTCGTTGAACATCACCACATCCTGGCTCACCATCGCAAACTGGCTGCGCAGGCTGTGCAGGTCCCAATCGGCCAGGGCCACACCATCGATGCTGATCTGGCCGTCGCTGGGTTCGATGAATCGCGGCAGCAGGTTGACCAGCGTGGTTTTGCCAGCGCCCGAGGGGCCCACCAGCGCCACCACTTCACCGGGGTGGATGGTCAGGCTCAGGTGGCGCAGTGCCGGGGCCTTGTCTTCGCCAAAGGCCACGCTGACATCCTGCAGCGCGATGGCGCCACGTGCTTGTGCGGTCTTGTAGCCGCCGCCTTGCTCGGCGGGGATCTCTTCGAGCAGGCCCAGGCCGCGCTCCAGCGCGGCAACGCCCCGGGTGAGCGGATTGGCCACATCGGCCAGGCGTCGGATCGGGGCAATCAGCATCAGCATCGCCGAGATAAAGGCCACAAAGCCGCCAACGGTCACATCCTTGGCATTGATGCCGGTGGTGCGGCTTTGCCACAGAGCGATGCAGATCACCGCCGACAGTGCAACAGCGGCCAGCAGCTGGGTGAGCGGCGTCATCGCCGCCGATGCGATGGTGGCCTTGATGGCCAGCTGGCGCAGCTTGCGGCTCAGAATCTGGAAGCGGCCCGACTGGCTGGCCTGGGCAGCGTGGATGCGCACCATGCGGTGCGCGAGCACGTTTTCTTCGACCACATAGGCCAGCTCATCGGTGGCTTGCTGGCTGGCCTTGGTGATGTGGTAGAGGCGCTTGGAGAGCTTTTTCATGATCCACGACACGCTGGGCAGCAGCACGGCGACGATGAGAGTCAGCTGCCAGTTGAGGTAGAGCAAATACATCAACAGCGCAATGACGGTGAAGCCATCGCGCGAGAGCATCAGCAAGGCCTGCACGATGAGGGTGGAGCCGTTTTGCACCTCATACACCACGGTGTTGGACAGCGCACTGGCCGACTGCTTGGTAAAGAGCCCCAGGTGCGCATCGAGCACCCGGCCAAAGAGGTTCTCGCGCAGGCGCATCATGCCGTCATTGGCGATGCGTGCCAGCGCATACTGGTTGATGAACTGCGCCAGGCCGCGGATGAAAAAGACGCCGACGATGGTCACCGGCACGGCCCACAGCGGCAAGGTGCCGCCGGTAAAGCCCTGGTCCAGCAAGGGTTTGAGCAGCGCCGGGATGGCGGGCTCGGTACCGGCTACAACGATGGTCGCGAGAATGGCGAGCACCCAGGTCCAGCGTTGGTAGCCAAAGTAGGGCGCCAGGCGCGACAGGCGTGCGCGCAGTGGCATCTGCGCAACGCTGCCAGCGGGTTTGGAGCCCTCGGTGCTGGCAGATGCCTCAGATGCACGTGCAGAAGATGGTTTTTCAGTTGTGGACATGTAGAGGTGATTCTAAAATGCACGGCTGTCGACGTTGGACGATAATAAAGAATTTGTGGGGTGTGTAACATCCTGCAGCCTTCAAGGCTTGTCATGCATAGCGCATTTATGATGGTCGGTAATGACTAAAACACGCTTCCCATCTCTCATCTCGGAGGCGGCCAAGCCGCTATTCCATCGTCGTCACGTACTGGGTGTTGCGCTCGCAGCCCCTGCAGTCCCCGCCCTGGCGCAGTTCCGGGTTGAGATCAGTGGCGTTGGTATCAAGCAAATCCCCATTGCCTTGCCCAAGTTTCGGGGCGAAGATGCGTCGCCGCAAAAGATCTCTGCCATCGTGCAGGCCGATCTGATCCGCAGCGGTCTCTTCAAGCCCGTCGATGCATCGGGCGAGCAGCTGGACGAGAGCTCGCGCCCCGATGTGGCCAAGTGGTCGGCCGCCGGTGCCGAGTACCTGTCGGTGGGCAGTGTGAGCCGTGGCGCGAATGGCTTTGATGTGCGCTTTCGCTTGTGGGATGCCGTCAAGGGCGCCGACATGGGCGGTCAAAGCTACAGCGTGCCGCAGGCCGATCTGCGCTTGGTCGCGCACAAGATCTCGGACTACATCTACGAAAAGGTCACGGGCGAAAAGGGCGTGTTCTCGACCCGTATCGCTTACGTGACCAAGGCCGGCCCCCGCTACACCTTGTGGGTGGCCGATTCGGACGGCGAGAATGCGCAGTCGGCACTGGCCAGCCCCGAGCCCATCATCTCGCCCACCTGGTCGCCTGCCGGCACGCAACTGGCCTATGTGTCCTTCGAGTCGCGCAAGCCCGTGGTCTATGTGCACGAGGTCTCGTCCGGCCGCCGCCGCCTGATCGCCAATTTCCGGGGCTCCAACAGTGCGCCGGCCTGGTCGCCCGATGGCAGCACCTTGGCGGTGACCTTGAGCCGTGATGGCGGCTCGCAGCTCTACACCATCCCTTCGAGTGGTGGTGAGCCTCGCCGTCTGATGCAAAGCAGTGGCATCGACACCGAGCCCACGTATTCCAAGGATGGCCGCTATATCTACTTCGTCAGCGATCGTGGCGGTGCGCCGCAGATCTACCGCGTGGGCGCCCAAGGCGGCAGCGCAGAACGTGTGACGTTCAGCGGGTCCTACAACATTTCACCTTCCATCAGTCCTGATGGCAAGACACTTGCTTACATCACCCGCGCCGGTGGTGGATATAAATTGCAGGTGATGGATCTGGCTTCCAGCACCGTGTCGTCGGTGACCGACACCACGAGCGATGAAAGCCCCAGTTTTGCTCCGAACAGCCGACTCATCGTCTATGCAACCCGCGAAGGCGGTCGTGAAGCCCTCATGACCACGACGCTGGACGGCAAGATCAAGGCACGACTGGCAGGGCAGAGCGGAGACATACGGGAGCCCGATTGGGGCCCATACCAGCCCTAAGATTGGTTTTTGGCGAGTCAATTATTTTTATACGAGAAATTCGTTTCGGAGAGTTTTACATGTTGTCATTGAAGAAAGCTTCGCTGGCCCTGGTGGCCGCTGCCGTGTTGGCTGGTTGCAGCTCTGCGCCTCCGCTGGATAACGCACCTGTGGAAGACAAGGGTGCTGCTACCGCCGGTCAAGGCGCTGGTGCCGGTGGTGCTGGCCAAAGCACCGTCGGTGGTGTGGACCTGAACAACAGCGCAGCCAACGGCCAAGGCCCTGTCGGTGTTGCACGCATTGTGTACTTTGACTTCGACAGCTACTCGGTCAAGCCCGATGCGCAATCGATGCTGGATGCACACGCACGCTTCCTGAAGGCCAACCCATCGCGCAAGGTCATGCTCGAAGGCAACACCGACAACCGCGGTGGCCGTGAGTACAACCTGGCCCTGGGCCAAAAGCGTGCTGAAGCCGTGCGCCGTTCGCTGAACGTGCTGGGCGTGAGCGACAGCCAACTCGAAGCCGTGTCTTTCGGCAAGGAAAAGCTGGCTGCTGAAGGTAACTCGGAAGACGCGCACGCCCAAAACCGCCGCGTTGAACTGAACTACCGTTAATAGGGCTCCATGAACCTCACTCGCAGTACTCCCCGTTGGATTGCACTGGCCGCCTTGATGGCCTGTGCAAGCACCTCCCAAGCCGCTTTGTTTGAAGATGGCGACGCGCGTCGCGCCATCATTGAACTGCGCCAGCGTGTCGATCAGCTGACGCAAGGCAACAACCAAAATGGTGAGGACACCTCGCAAGTGCGTCGCAGCCTGCTGGATTTTCAATCGCAGATTGAATCCATGCGTGGCGAGATGAACAAGTTGCGCGGTGAAAACGAGACGCTGCGACGTGAGGTTGCCGATCTGAAGCGCGGTCAGACTGATTTGGCCAAGGGCGTCGAAGCCCGACTCCAGCAGTTTGAACCCGTTTCGGTCACCGTAGATGGGCAGGAGTTCAAAGCCGATCCTGCCGAAAAGCGTGATTTTGAAGCCGCGCTTGGCGTGTTTCGTACCGGCAAGTTTGCCGATGCCGCCGGCGTGTTCAGCAGCTTCATCCAGCGCTACCCCAAGAGTGGCTATGTGCCATCGGCACGTTTTTGGCTGGGTAATGCGTACTACGCCACCCGCGACTACAAGCCCGCCATCGATAATTTCAAGCTGATCCTGGCCCAAGCGCCCGAGCATATGCGCGCGCCTGATTCGGCACTGTCCATTGCCAATTGCCAGATCGAGCTCAAGGACACCAAGGCCGCCCGCAAGACCTTGGAAGACCTGATTGCTGCCTACCCGCAAAGCGATGCGGCAGCGGCCGCCAAAGAGCGCCTCTCCAAGCTGAAGTGATATGAGTGCACCGTCTCCATCGGCGCCCGATCGGCAGGACGCCGAGGCGGACGTTGACACACAAAGGCGCTTTGGCGGCCTGGACCGCCTGTTTGGCGTAGCGCCCGCCGCGCAAATGCGCGCAAGCGCTATTGCCGTTATCGGCATCGGGGGCGTGGGCTCCTGGACTGCCGAGGCTCTGGCCCGCAGTGGCGTTGCCCGCCTGCGCCTGATCGACTTGGACAATGTGGCCGAGTCCAACATCAATCGCCAGATCCATGCACTGACCGACACCATTGGCATGGCCAAGGTCGACGCGATGCGCGACCGCATCCGCCAGATCAATCCCCATTGTGAAGTCGAGGTGGTGGAAGACTTTCTCACTGCCGAGAACTGCGCCGCGTTGCTGGATGGCGTTGACGGCTTTGTCGACGCCTGTGACCAGGTGCGTGCCAAGGCCGCGATGGCCAACTGGGGGCGGCGCAACCAGCGGCCTTTTGTCTGCATCGGTGCTGCGGGTGGCAAACGCCTGGCCTGGAAAGTGGAGCAGGCTGACCTGTCGCAGACCACGCACGACCCCTTGCTGGCCCAGGTGCGCTACCGTATGCGCAAAGAACATGGTGCCCCCAAGGATGGCAAGAAGATGAATGTGGCCTGCATCTACAGCCAGGAGGCTGTTGCCGGCCCTGATCCCTCTTGCGCGGTCGATGGTGATGGCTCGCTGAACTGCCATGGCTATGGCTCATCGGTGGCAGTGACGGCGACCTTCGGCATGTGCGCCGCCAGCTGGATTCTGGAAAAATTGGCACTTTCCCCAAAATGACAAAAAACCTACGCTATAATCTAAGTCTGTTGTGAGCAAGACCAGTTCTTAAGAATTTGTCAAGCAAACGCGGCGGGTCTTTAGCTCAGTCGGTAGAGCAGCGGACTTTTAATCCGTTGGTCGCGAGTTCGAATCTCGCAGGACCCACCATATAAAATTTAAAGAAATCAAGCCCCTGTGCGAATAGCGCAGGGGCTTTTTTCTTGGCGGTTAATCCGTAATTCTCGGCAGTGCTGCGCAAGGCGTTTGCCGCGTTTGATCTGGCGTGTGACGCGGAAAAAAAAGCCACCGGCTGGGGTGGCTTGAATGCCCGCAGGGTAACGGGCGGGAGGGAGCTGTGCAAAGGGCTGATGTGGCAGCCAGCCCGATGACTTCAGCTGATCCTATGCAAGCGCTTGGGCAGGAGTTTGTCCCGGGTGTGAAGCACCATGTAACTTTTTGAAACTTCAGCAGTTTGCCCGAAGGAGCCCTGTCTCGCCTGTGCATGGGCAAGGCGCTGTGTTCAACATGGGAAAGTGCGCTAAGCGGAGCCGTGGGCGCTTGGGCGCAGTCAGGGGTCCGACTGGTACGAGCCCTTGTCCATGAGCATGCCACGCGGAGGGTGCGCGCTGCAGGCCATCGGCAGTATGGAGCGGCCATGATGGCGGTCCCGGGCTTTGCAATAGCCAAAGCCATGAATGCGATGGCAAGACAAGGGTGCGGGCTTGTAGATATTGGGTTGGCCGCAAAGCGCCGGTCTGCGCAAGGCCTCCAAGCGCTATCGCCCAAGCGCAGCCTTGGCTATTTGAGGTCGTGCCGCCTCAGGGCATTCTGGGTGCGTCTGAAAAAGGGCAGGGTTCTCGATGGCTGGTCCAGATCGGTCTGCACAACATAGGCCTGCCGGGGGGGTGCATAGCGCTTGCCAGGAAACAGGCTTTCCTCTATTTTTCTAAAGGTCCTGGGGCCCACGCTGGGCATTTGCAGAAGCTTTTCCGGGTAGCTCTGGGCTACCTGTTCAATGGTGGTAATGCCATTTCTTGCGAGCACTCGCCACAAATGAGGCGGAAGCAAGCCTTGCAAGGTAGTGGCCGCATGGAACGATGGGTGTGCAGTGCTGGTATTCATCTCTCGCCATCCAACAAAGTGGAACTGATACTCAGCAGCCGCCTGCACGCGGAGGTGAAGGGCTGCTGAGTTTGAAGCATAGAGAGAGTGCGTAACAATTGTTATCACTGAAAATAGTGATTTTGTTATTGCCGGCGCAGAAAGACGCAGCACGTCCGGGCTGGGATGGGCACTGCGGACGCAGTGTGGCTGTGAGCACGCTGGAGGCTTTGCGGCGCTTGCCCGCAACGACGGACCGTCCACCACCGGTGCTACCCAGCCTAAGGTACAGGCCGGCAACCCGCTCAGCAGGGCGGTGCCTAAGGCTCCGGCCTGGCAGATCGGGAGAGCTGGTCGGTCAGGGTCAGCAGCGATGGGATTCTGTGCGCGCCCGCCATGCTGGCGACCCAGGCACTGACTACCTGCGGGCTGACGCCGATCGCAGTCACAAACAAGGGACGCTGCGACTGGCCACGGCGCACTTGAACCACATCCGGGCAGGATGCAACCCCATGGAAGGCGGTCTTTGCGACGCCGATGACCGGAGCCGCGCCATCGAGGGCCTGGTAAAGGTGGGCACCCAGGCCGGCACGCTTTTCATCACCCAGCCACACATAGCCGTCGATGACGATGGCCTGGGGCAGTGAGGGTAGCGCTTGCAGAACCCTGAGCAAACAAGGAAGCTCGCGCTTGTAAAAGGCGCCAGGTTCATAGTCTTGTATGGCGTCGATGTGGGCGATGTAGTGGTGCAGCGCGGCTGGCGATGACCAGCTGCTCGCTGTGATGCAGGCCGCTTGCGCAGTTTGGCCCTGGTAGTGGACATCCAAGATGGCAATCATCGAACGAGCTCTTAGGTTGCGCTACGACTATAGCTGATTGCTCGCATGCTTTGGATTGGCTTGAGCGCTGCGGAGCAAGCCCATCCCTTATCCCAGCTCCAGGTCCAGGCGCTGTTGGCCGTGCTGGTACAAGCGGTGCGAGGGGCAATAGGGCGACGATTGGGCGCTTGATCACTGCGGAAGTTCTGCATACCCTGGCCGCAAAAAAAGGCCACCCGAAGGTGGCCAGAGGCGCTGTAAAAAGCCGTTCCTGATCGCTCAGGCATGTTCATGCAAATATAGAGAGGGAGGGAGGGAGGATGGTGCATGAATCCGGCAAAATCATTAGATATATTCTATAGATTGATATAAATCGATTTTGCAAGGGTATTCCCTTGGATTGCAAAAAAAAAAGAGCCTGCGTTCAGCAGGCTCTCAAGGAATGACTAGCTAATACTTCGTTCTGGCACCCTCCCTATATCCATAAAATCATAAGCTATACCTATTGCCAGCGGGCCTTTGCAAAATAAACAACTGTCACGGCAAGCGTGTCAGAGTGTGAACTTGCGGCAGCGCAATGGCCGGCCTCACAGACCTTAGACTGCTTTGTCCGCTGAGGCCAGCCATTCCCAGGCCCCTTGGCACATCCATGCCGGTGGAACTGGCTAGCGAGCCCTCGTGTACCCCTGGATGGGTAACAGCTCCTTGGCCTGGCTTGCGCCACCAGCAAACACGGTACTAGGCAAAAATCAACCCAGCAGCAAGCTGCCTGCGTCGAGGGCAGGCGGTCGCAAAAGATCGTCGTTGACCCCCATGGCCAGGCTTGCGCGCTCGATGGCCTGCCAGAGGTTGGGGGGCATTTGCAGAATTTCTTCGGGGGAGCTGGACTGGTCAATCCAGGCGCTGATCTCGCCATGTTGGTCGTGGGTGAGCAGGTCCAGGCTCAGCATTTCGTCGATGGTTTTCATAAGGCTCAAGCGGTGTGCATGGCGAGATAACCGGAGTCACTCGCCCGTCGGCAATCAAAAGGGAAATCCGGGCGGAGCGTAGAGAGGGCTAGGCCTGCTGCGAGTGCCATGGAGGTGCTGCTGACGCAGGCTGGTATCCATGTGCTTGCGTGTCCGGGCTGCGGTTGCGTTGCGCTTGGGTGACCATGGAATCCTCCTTGTGCTATGCCCCACTGTAACCGGTTCCGGCCTGCGTGCAGGCGCATTGGCTGCCATGCAACACAATCGGAGGCGGCGGCGGCCGGGAGCACTGTCGCCAGGCGCGATACAGACCCTGCGTTAGCGCAGGGCGATGCCCATGAACAGGAGGCATTTCGCCCGACAATAGCGGCTGTAGAAAGACAAGGAAAAGCTGTGAGCCCTTCCCAAGAACATGCTGCGTTGATGGCCAGCTACCAAAAGCTGGTGGCCGAGGTGAACCAGAAAACGGCCCTGGTGCGTGTCGCATCGCTCAAAGGGCCTCAAGCCATGCGTGCTGCGATGGCGACTGCCGCAAAGGCTGAACGCCGGCGCGATGTGCTGGCCTCCAAGCTGGCAGCGCTCGGGGTCGTAGTGGGTGACTGACGCCAAACTGGCGCGTGCAGCCAAAAATCTGCCCGTGCCGGCAATGAAGGCGGTGCTGCAGCAAAAGCGCATAGACGCTTGCCTTGGCGCAGCGATGCGCAAGAGCGGCATGAGCCCGGCGCAGCAGACCGGCACTTGCGGCCAGCGCGCAATGCCCGCAGCGCTCAGGCTGGCGTGCAAAACGCCCGGTTGGGGTAGAGAATATCCGTGAGCACATGGTGTCCACGGGTCTGCAGCAGGTAGGTGCCTGGCCCGCCGTCAGCAATGGCCTGCTCCAGCAGTTGCAGGAATTGCTGGCGATGGTGGGCGTCATCGGGCAGCCAGGCAGAGGCAGCCACGGCGTTGTCCGCGCCGCTGCCTTTGGAATTGATCAACCTAATCTCTTTCATGTTGAACAATTCTCCATACGTGATTGACATTGTGCAAGCAGTTTTTGCTTGAGTTAGCAATGGTTAAAGAATCTCCGAATGAAAACATTCACATGCTGTCAGGTTGTGGCAGTCCCATAAGTCTCTGTCTATTCAGCGTTTTTTGCGATTTCCTGGTGTTTGATCAGCTTTCTGGGGAGTGATGATGGTGGTGGCTTTTGATTGCGGATGTAACAATAAAACCTGTGGGCTGAACCCGCTATGCCGATCTTGGCTGGGCCTGAATGTGTTTGGGCAGCGCTGAATGCGCGCGCGGCAGGATTTTTCGCGCACAATGCTGCCTCTCGCAATGGCGTGCTTGTATTCTGGGCTTTGTGATGGCCGCTAGGCTGTTGGCAAGGGGAGGGGGCGAGCACGCGGCGGATGCCGGGGTGCGCAGGGTTCCATCTGATGGATGCAAAAAATGCATTTAAACGGAGAAGGGCTCAACTACTGCTTGCGGTGGCTTTAGAGGCATTTGCACACATTTGGTGCAAAGATGCCGATGGATGCCTCGCATAGGTGCAAAGGTCACTGTCTGCTAGCACATACGTGACATATTTGGCAATCCTTGGCATCCCTCTTGTGAGAGTTGGTTAGACCTATATGCTGTCTCCGCATCGCACTTGATAGTTGCTTTATTGGCAATGGTTGCGATCCATAGCTTGATTAAAAAAAGGATTCCGATATGAAGGTACCGTTTCGCCTCAACTCGATGGTGGTTGCATTTGGTTTGGCCGGCAGCATGCTGGCTGGCGCCGCCCAGGCTCAAAATATCAAGATTGGCGTGGTGATTCCGGCGACGGGTCCGCTGACCCAGTACGGCGACATGGTCAAGGAGGGTGTGGATACGGCGCTGGAGCAGATTAATGCCGCTGGCGGCATCAACGGCAACAAGCTCGAAGCGGTGATCGTTGACGACGCCTGCGAACCCAAGCAAGGCCCAGTGGCTGCCAACCGCGTGGTCAACGCCAAGATCCATTACGTGGTCGGCCCCGTGTGCTCGGGCGCTGCCATTGCTGCAGCTCCGATCTACAACAACGAAGGTGTGGTGGTCGTGACCCCATCGGCCACGTCGCCCGCACTGACCGAAGGCAAGAACTTCAGCTCGATCTTCCGCACCATTGGCCGTGATGACCAGCAAGGTCCTTTCGCTGCCAAGTTCATTGCCCAGAACGTCAAGCCCAAGAAGGTTGCCGTGCTGCACGACAAGCAATCCTACGGCCAGGGCATTGCCACGGCCGTGCGTGACACCCTGAAGGCCGACGGCGTGAACGTCGCGCTGTTCGAAGGTATCAATGCCGGTGACAGCGATTACTCGGCCGTGATCACCAAGCTGAAAAGCGCTGGCGTGGACTTTGTCTACTACGGTGGCTACCACCCAGAGATGGGCCTGCTGCTGCGCCAGTCGGCCGAGCAAGGCCTGAAGGTCCGCATCATGGGCCCTGAAGGCGTGGGCAATCCTGAAATCAACGCCATCGCCGGCCCTGCCGTGGAAGGCATGCTGGTGACCTTGCCTGCGGACTTCGCTTCCAACCCCAAGAATGCCGCCATCGTGAAGGCCTTCAAGGACAAGAAGCGCGATCCTTCCGGCTCGTTCCAGATGGGCTCGTACACCGCCGTGCAAGTCATTGCTGACTCGATCAAGGCCGTGGGCAATGATGGCGCCAAGGTGGCCAAGCACCTGCATACCGCAACCTTCGAAACCCCACTGGGCAAGCTCGCCTGGGATGCCAAGGGTGACCTGAAGTCCTACGACTTCCAGGTTTTCAGCTGGCACAAGGACGGCAGCAAGTCGCCTGCAACCAAGTAAGTGTTTGGCAAAAGCATGGCTCTAAAACATAGAGCCATGCTTTTTTATTTTGGCGGCCACAAGCGCCAATGGAATTGGGTTGGTACGGTATGAACGATTTTTTGCCCCAATTCATACAACAGTTGTTCAATGGTCTGTCACTGGGCGCGATCTACGCGCTGGTGGCCATTGGCTACACGATGGTGTATGGAATTATCGGAATGATTAATTTCGCCCACGGCGAGATTTATATGATTGCGGCCTATATCGGCCTGGTGACCTTGTCGGCCATCGGCACGCAAAGCGGGCTGCCGGTCTTTGTGGTGATTGGTGCCATGCTGCTGGTGGCCGTGGTGCTCACCGGGGTCTATGGCTATGTGGTCGAGCAGGTGGCCTACAAGCCCTTGCGCAGCAGCCCCCGCCTGGTGGCCCTGATCTCGGCCATCGGTATGTCGATCTTCTTGCAAAACTGGGTGGCCCTGGGCCAGGGTGCGCGCGATATGGCGGTGCCTTCGTTATTGCCTGGTGCCTTCAACTTTCACATGGGTGATTTCGAGGTCTTTGTGCCTTACACCCGCGTCTTGATCATTGTGGTCGCCGTGGTGCTGATGGCCGCGCTGACCTTCTACATCCGCCACTCGCGCATGGGCCGCGCCTCGCGCGCCTGCTCGCAAGACATGCAGATGGCCAATCTGTTGGGCATTGACACCAACAAGGTGGTGTCGTTCACCTTCATCCTGGGCGCGGTGCTGGCTGCCGTGGGCGGCGTGCTGATTGCGCTGGCGATTGGCAAGCTCAACCCCTATATCGGTTTTGTCGCGGGCATCAAGGCCTTTACTGCAGCCGTGCTGGGCGGTATCGGCAGCATTCCGGGTGCGATGCTGGGCGGCGTGCTGCTGGGCATTGCCGAGACCATGGCTGCCGCCTATATCTCGTCCGAGTACAAGGACATCGTCGCCTTTGGTCTGCTGGTGCTGATCCTGCTCTTCCGCCCCACGGGCCTGTTGGGCAAGCCTGAAGTGGAGAAAGTCTGATGGTGAAAGCGAACATCAAGAACGCCATCATCTCGGCCGTGCTGGCCGCTTTGGTGGTGGTCCCCATCTTTGGCCTGCACCTGGAGCGCAAGGGCGGCCAGAACTACATTGAGCCGCACTGGAACCTGGTGATCTGGGGCTTTGTCATCGTGCTGGTGCTGCAGCTGGTCAAGCCACTGCTGGGCAAGCATATGGCCCGGGTGCAGGCGCCGCGCCTGCCCGAGGTCAGCGTCCGCATGCGCATGACATTGATGTGGCTGGTGATTGTGGCGGCCATTGCCTGGCCGTTTTTCAGCGGCCGCAACGCGGTCGATATCGCCACCCTGGCGCTGATCTATGTGATGCTCGGCCTGGGCCTGAACATCGTGGTCGGCTTTGCCGGTCTGCTGGATCTGGGCTTTGTCGGCTTTTATGCCGTGGGCGCCTATACCTACGCCTTGCTGTTCCACTGGGCCGGCTGGTCGTTCTGGGAAGCGCTGCCGCTGTCCGGCGCAGCCGCTGCCTTGTTCGGCTTTTTGCTTGGCTTTCCGGTGCTGCGCCTGCGCGGCGATTACCTGGCGATCGTGACCTTGGGCTTTGGCGAAATCATCCGCCTGCTGCTGGTCAACCTGGTGGACTTCACCGGCGGGCCGGACGGCATCTCGAGCATTCCCAAGCCCACCTTCCTGGGCTTTGAGCTGACCCGCTCGGCCTCGCAAGAGGGTGCGCAGACCTTGCAGCAGTTCCTGGGCATCGAGTTCAACACCATGCACATGGTGGTCTTTCTGTACCTGCTGGCGCTGGGCCTGGCCCTGGTCACCCTGTGGATCAGCAACCGCCTGATCCGCATGCCGATTGGCCGCGCCTGGGAAGCGCTGCGTGAAGACGAAGTCGCTTGCCGCTCGCTGGGCATGAATCCCACCAAGATCAAGCTCTCGGCCTTCACCTTGGGCGCGATGTTTGCCGGTTTTGGCGGTGCATTCTTTGCCGCGCGCCAGGGCATTGTCAGCCCCGAGTCGTTCAGCTTCATCGAGTCGGCCCTGATCCTGGCCATCGTGGTGCTGGGCGGCATGGGCTCGCAGATCGGCGTCGTCGTGGCCGCGATCCTGATCACGGTGCTGCCCGAGCTGGCACGCGAGTTCTCGGAATACCGCATGCTGATTTTCGGCCTGGTGATGATCTTGATGATGGTCTGGCGTCCGCAGGGCTTGTTCCCGATGAAGCGCCACCATGAAGAGTTGAAGCAATGACCGTAAACACGGAAAACGCAAACAGGGAGAAGTGTTTATGAGTCAAAGCATATTGAAGGTCGAAGGCCTGTGCATGCGCTTTGGCGGCTTGCTCGCGGTCGACCAGGTCGCGCTCGATGTCAAGCCGCAAGAGGTATTCGCCATCATTGGCCCCAATGGCGCGGGCAAGACCACCGTGTTCAACTGCATCAGCGGTTTCTACAAGCCCACGGCCGGTACCGTGTCGCTGGGCGGGCAGTCGATTGCCGGCCTTGCCAGCCATGAGGTGGCCAACCACGGCGTGGTGCGTACCTTCCAGAACGTGCGCCTGTTCAAGGGCATGACGGTGCTGGAGAACCTGCTGGTGGCCCAGCACCAGCAGATCAAGCGCAATCTGCTGTCGGGCCTGTTCAAGACCAAGGCCTACCGCGCGGCCGAAGAGAACGCCAAGGAGCAAGCGGCCCACTGGCTGGATGTGATGGGCCTGCGTGCCTTTACCAACCGCGAGGCGGGCAACCTGGCCTATGGCCACCAGCGCCGGCTGGAGATTGCGCGCTGCATGATCACCAAGCCCAAGCTGCTGATGCTCGACGAGCCCGCAGCGGGCCTGAACCCCCAGGAAAAGGTGGAGCTGCAGCACCTCATCGACCGCTTGCGCCGCGAATACGGCGTGACCGTGCTGCTGATCGAGCACGACATGAGCCTGGTGATGGGGGTGTCCGAGCGCATCCTGGTGATGGAGTATGGCAAGCCGATTGCACTGGGTGTGCCGGAGGTCATTCGCAATGACGAACGCGTGATCAAGGCATACCTGGGAGAGTCCTGATGCAGCCGATGTTGGAAATCAAGAATATCAGCACGCATTACGGTGCGATTTGTGCAGTCAACGATGTGAGCCTGCATGTCAATGAGGGAGAGATCGTCTCGCTGATCGGCAGCAATGGCGCGGGCAAGACCACCTTGCTGATGAGCGTCTGCGGCAACCCCTGTGCCACCACGGGCTCGATCAAGTTCGAGGGCGAAGAGCTGGTGGGCCAGTCCTCGCACCTGATCATGCGCAAGGGCATTGCGATCTCGCCCGAAGGCCGCCGTGTGTTCAAGGACCTGACGGTCATGGAGAATCTGCAGATGGGCGCGTTCTTCTTGAACAAGCAGGAGATTGCGCACGGTATCGACTATGTCTACGGGCTCTTTCCCCGCCTCAAGGAACGTGCCGAGCAGCGCGCCGGCACCATGTCGGGCGGCGAGCAGCAAATGCTGGCCATTGGCCGGGCGCTGATGAGCAAGCCGCGCCTGCTGCTGCTCGATGAACCTACGCTGGGGCTGGCGCCGCTGATCATTGCGCAGATCTTCGAGATCATCAAGGCCGTGCGTGAGCAGGGCGTGACCGTCTTCCTGGTGGAGCAAAACGCCAACCAGGCGCTGCAGATCGCCGACCGTGGCTATGTGCTGGAGACCGGCAAGGTCACCTTGGAGGACTCTGGCGTCAACCTGCTGCGCAACCAGGACATCCGCAAGGCCTACCTGGGCGGCTGACCGGCTTGGCGGCAAAGCCTGCCGCTACCCAAAGCAAAACCGCTGCTGGCTGCATGGCCAGGAGCGGTTTTTTTTATGGGCCGAACGCTGCTTTAGCGCTGGTAGTAGGCTTGGATGATGCGGCAGGCCTCATGCACATCGTCGGTGATGTGGAACAGCTTGACGTTCTCGGGCGAGATGGTGCCGTACTCGATCATCACATCGAAGTTCAGCATGCGCGACCAGAAATCCACGCCAAACAGCACAATCGGCACGCCCTTGGCCTTGTGGGTCTGCACCAGGGTCAGCACCTCGAACAGCTCATCCATCGTGCCAAAGCCGCCGGGAAACACCACCAGGGCGCGCGCGCGCATCATCAGGTGCATCTTGCGCAGCGCAAAGTAGTGGAACTTGAAGCACAGCGCCGGCGTGATGTAGCGGTTGCCCGACTGCTCATGGGGCAAGGTGATGTTCATGCCGACATTGGGTGCGTGCTCTTCGGAGGCGCCGCGGTTGGCCGCTTCCATGATGCCGGGGCCGCCGCCGGTACAGATGTAGAGGCGGTCTTCGAGCTTCTGGGTTTCGCTGAACTTGGCCACCAGGCGCGCAAAGCGGCGCGCGGCATCGTAGTAGCGGCTGGTGGTGACGGCGCGCTGCGCCACGGCAATTGCCTGGGCATCGCCCTGGGCCTGGGCGGCAGCCAGCAGTACCTCGGCCTCTTCGGGCGCGACAAAGCGGGCGCTGCCAAACACCACCACGGTGTTGTTGATGCCCTGGGCGGTCAGCTCCAGATCGGGCTTGAGCATCTCGAGCTGAAAGCGGATCGAGCGGGTCTCGCGGCGGCTCAAAAACTCGGGGTCGGCAAAGGCCAGGCGGTAAGAGTCGCGCTTGGCAGCCTGCTCTGGCGGCATGTCGGCGCCGAACAGGTTCCAGTCATGCGCCATGACTTGTTCGTCGAGTTGGGTGTTGGCGTCCATGGTCTTCTCCAGCTTTCACAATGCCAGTGCCCGGCAGGCACCAGCGTTCACAAAAAACACAAGCAGCGCAAGCGGGGCCTGCGCTGCTACTGAATATAGAGCGATTTGGGCATGCGCTTGCGCCAATGCCTTAAAAAATACGCCTTGAGGATCCTCAGCGCCCGCCCCACAGCGCCTGGCCGGTCGCCAGGCCCAGGGCTGTCAAGGCCAGCGAGCCCAGCAGGTGCAGGCTGCATTGCAGCAGCGCCAGGCCGTAGCGCTGGGCCTGCAGCATCGATACCGTCTCGGCAGAGAAGCTGGAAAAGGTGGTGAGGGCGCCCAGAAAACCGGTGATCAGCACCAGGCGCCAGACCGGGTCAATGCCCGGTGCGTTTTGGAACAGGGCCACCAGCAGCCCGATGGCATAGCCGCCCACCAGGTTGGCTGCCAAGGTGCCCCAGGGCAGCAAGGCATGGGGCTGGTTGAGCCAGCGGCCCAGTTGCCAGCGTGCCAGCGCGCCCAGGCAGGCGCCAATCGATATGCCAAGTACATTCCACATGGCAGGCAGCTTAGCAGGGCGCAGCTGCACTGCGTGAAAATCGGTGCCAGGCCCGTGATGCTCACCAGCTCAGCGCGTTTGCACAATGTCCTGCCAGGCGGCATAGGCGGCCAGCACCGCAGCGCGTTGCACGGTATGCGCAAATACCAGCGCATCGCCCACCACCGTCTGGTCCGGGAACTCGGTGATCAGGCTCACGGGGGTCAGGCCATGGTTGTCGACCTGCATGGTGCAGGGCGTGCCGTGCCGCAGCTCAAATGGCTGGCGGCCGGAATGGCGTTGGTATAGCGCCAATTGGCGGCGGTTGTATTCTGGCAAACCTTCTACCTGCAGCAAGGCCTGCGCGACCCGCTCGGCGAGAGCCTCGGCCTGCGGCTGCCAGTCTTCCTGGTAGCGCAGAATCAGGAAAAAGCCCTTGGGAATGGTCCAGAGGTCAAAGCCCTGCGGTACATAGCCAGACAGGGGCCGCGTCCATTCATGGGCCGGGTAGCCATGCAGGCTCAGGTGCAGCTGCGCGCCACTGGCAGCAATCGCATCACGCCGCAGGGCGCCTTCGTACCAGGGGGCATGGTCGCGGTAGGCCAGGTCGTCGCCCAGCGCGGTGTAGCGCGCTGCATGGTGCATCTGCTCGGGGGCATAGCGGCAGTACCACTGGTGCAGGTCGTAGCCGTCGGGGTTTTCGACGGGGATATAGGCAAAGTGGCTGTCCGCCTGCTGCGCCAGTGCCAGCGCACCGCGCAGCGCGCCTGTCACGCCCGATATCTCGTTGGCATGCTGGCCGCCACTCAGCACCACCGGGTGCTCGCTGCCCTTTTTATAAGTGGCAGCAATGGGGCGGCCTTGCACGCTCTGGCCCTGGCAGGCGCTGCCATAGGCGGCAAACAGCGGCTGGACCAGCGCATCCATCTGGGCCAGGCTCGGCGCGCGCTGCAGCTGCGCTGCGGCCGCATCGGCCTGGGCCATGCTGTGGGGGCTGTAGCTGGCGGCTGGCAGGCCGTCGCCCACCTCGGGCAGGGGCTCGCTCAGCGCGAGCGCGCGAATCTGCAAGCCGACCGTTGTCAGCTCCAGCGGGTGCGATTGGGCTGCGATCCGGATGTCCGGCACGATCTGGCCCGGTTGCAGGCGGCGGTCACCGGCTGCGCGGCCTGACAGCTTTTGGAAATGCTCCAGCAGCGAGAAATACAGGTCCTCGTGCATGGCTTCGGGCGTGCTCATGGTCTCGTCCGTGCCGGCAATCGCTTGCTCAAAACCAGGCAGTTGCATGGCGATATGCAGGCGGCCAAAGAAGGGCTCGGTCTTGGGCCAGGCATGGTGCTCAATGGCCTGCATGGCTTGGGCATAGGCCGCTTCATAGTCGGTGAGTACAGCGGCATCATGCACGATGCGCCCCTGGGCATCATGCGCCTGCTGCCAGCCGCAGGGGGTGATGCCGCTGCTGCCGTGCGCCGATTCGAAAGCCCGGTTGGGCGCGAACACCTGCAGGCTTTGTGTGCGCCCATCCTGGTAGCGCAGCGCCAATGTGTAGCTGCAGTTGTGCTGGCCGGCCTCCATCTGCAGCTCGACACCGGGCGGCAGCATGGCGGCCAGCGGGTAGGCCTCCAGCATGAAACGGTTGGCGGCGGCATCTGCATGCAGCGGGTAGTGCAGCTGCAGGCTTTGCAGCCCGGTGGTGTCCAGCTCTTCCAGCACCGCATGTACCAGCGGCTTGTAGGCACTGCGGATGCGGGCGCGGATGCCCTGTTTGGCCAGTTGCTCTTCAGCTGCCCGGCGCGCATCAACGCCTTCAAAACACCAGAGCTGCCACGCCAGCTCGGGCTGCGGATGGGCCAGGCGTTCAGCCAGCCATTGGCTGAGCGTGCGGTTGAGGGTGTGGGAGAGTAAAAGCGTCATGGCGGGGCCTGGGGTGTGGATGCGGGTGGTCCACCAGCATAGAACAAGCGCGCTGTTCCTGCTGTCCCCTGGCGCTTATTCCCCAATGCGCCTCGCCCGCCGTGGTGGCTTAGCCATCTATCGCCATCGCGGGCTCAGGCGTCGTTGCCTTCCGGGTTGGCCGAGACGATGCGGCTCAGGCTGGGCGGCACATCCTTGCCCATGCGCCGGTCGCGGAACAGTGCCGCACGCATCAAGAAGATATTGGTGATGGGGACAGCCACCGACAGCAGCACGGCGATCAGCAAGGTGTGAAAGCTGGGCTTGTGCGACTGCAGGCTGAAGTAGAAGACGGAGCTCCAGACAATCAGCCAGCAGCCGGCGCAGGCGATGATCGACGGGGTGTGCACGCGTTCGTAGTAGCTGGGCAGGCGAAACAGGCTGAGCGCGCCGATCAGGGTGATCAAACAGCCAGCGAGCACCAGCACCGACACGAGAATCTGCACCCAGATGGGCAGGTCGATTTCCGTCATTCGATCACCTCCCCGCGCAGCAGGAACTTGGCCATGGCTGTGGAGCTGACAAAGCCAAACAGCGCGATGAGCAGGGCCGCTTCAAAGTAATTGACCGATGCATAGTGGATGCCCAGCACCAGCATGGCGAGCATGCCGATCAGGTACATGCAGTCCAGGGCCAGCACGCGGTCCTGTGCCTGCGGGCCCTTGAGCAACCGGATCATCGCAAACAGCATCGCCAGCAGCAGGATGAACAGGGCTGCCGGCATGGTCCAGGCAAGAATATTGTTCATTCAAAAATCTCCATGAGGGGCCGTTCATAGAAGGCCTTGATGTGGTCGATGACGCCCTGCGGGTCATCTGCCTCCAGCACATGCAGCAGCAGGATGGAGCGGTCACGCGATATCTCGGCCCAGGCGGTGCCCGGGGTGATACAGACGATCATCGCCAGTACCGCCAGACCATTGGGGTCGCGCAGTTGCAGGGGCACATGCACAAAGCCGGCGGGCTTTTTGCGGCTGCCCGGCATCAGCAACAGGCGCAGCACGGCGCCATTGGAGCGAATCGAGTCGGCCGCCACGCGCAGGCCCAGGCGAATGATGGTCCAGGGCTTTTTGATGCTGACCGAGCGGGGGCGCAGGCCTTGGGTCAGCACTGGGATCAGCAAGCCGAACAGCACGCCCAGGATGATCTGCCCGGGGCTGATGCTGCGGTTGAGCAGCAGCCACACCAGGCACAGCAGCACGGACAGCAGGGGGGCAGGGAAAAGGCGCTTCATCGCTCGCTACCTCCTGCAGGGGCTGCATCTGGCGCCGCTGTAAAGCCTGATTCAGGCAGCACGGTCGGGATCTCGGGCGCAACCACGGGCTTGGCCGTGGGGGAGGGCTTGGGGCTGGTCTCCAGCACCGCGCGGATGTAGTTGCCGGGCGAGTGGAGGTTGTCGGCCGCGCGCTGGGTAAAGCGCATCACGCTGGCGCCATGGGTCACCATCAAAATGCAGCAGCCCAGCAAAATGGCCAGGGGCAGGCCTTCGATCACCTTGAGCTCGGGCGTGTTGCGGCTGATGCTGGACCAGAACTCGCGAATGCCGATGCGCACCAGGGCCGTCAAGGCCATCAGGCCCGTGGCGATCAGGATGGCCATGAACAGCCAGCCCAGCCAGCCGATCTGTGTGCCCGCCGACGAGCCCAGACCCAGCGGATTGAGCAGCGCCGAGAGCATCGCGAACTTGCCGATAAAGCCCGACAGCGGTGGCAGGCCGGAGATCACCAAGGTGCAGACCATGAACGACAGGCCCAGGAAGGCCATCGCCGCCGGAATGGCCCGGCCAATCAGCACTTCCTCGTCCTCGTCCAGGTTCAGGCCCTCGCGCGGCAACAGCTCTGCCGTCAAAAACGGCGCCTCCTCATCCTCAAAGCGCACACTGGCGCCGTCGGTCGTGCGCCAACGCTCGATCAGGTCGGTGACCAGGAACAGTGCGGCCACGGCCAAGGTGGAGCTGGGCATGTAGTACAGCAGGGCGCTGGTCATCAGGTTCTGGCCAAAGCCGGCAGCGGCGAGCAAGGTGCCGGCCGACAGAATGGCCGCATAGCCCGCCACATAGCCCAGGCGCTGCGTGCCCAGGATGGAGACGGCCGCGTACAGCATGGTGGCCAGCCCGCCCAGGATCAGCCAGGCGCTGCCGAAATGGGCCGAAGGCCCGGCCTCGCTGCTGAACATCAGGGTCCACAGGCGCACAATAGTGTAGATGCCCACCTTGGTCATCAGCGCAAAAATAGCGCCAACAGGGGCGGTGGCCGAGCCATAGGCGGGCACCAGCCAGAAGTTCAGCGGCCAGACCGCCGCCTTGATCAGAAAGGCGGTCGCCAGAATGCCAGCAGCGGTATGCAGCAAGCCCCGGTCTGCGCTGCTGACGCTGGGGATGATGCGCGCCAGATCGGCCATGTTCAAGGTGCCGGTGATGCCGTAGAGCATCGACACGCCAATCAGGAACAGCGACGAGGCCGCCAGGTTGATGGCGATGTAGTGCAGGCCATGCTGCACCCGTGATTTGCCCGAGCCGTGCAGCAGCAAACCGTACGATGCCGCCAGCATGATCTCGAAGAACACAAAGAGGTTGAACAGGTCACCGGTCAGGAAGGCGCCGGCCAGGCCCATCATCTGGAACTGGAACAGCGGGTGAAAATGCACGCCCACCCGGTGCCAGCGCGCGCCGGAATACACCACGGCGCAGAGCGCGACCACACTGGTGGTCAGCAGCATCAGGGCCGAGAGCCGGTCGAGCACCAGCACAATGCCAAACGGCGCGGCCCAGTTGCCCGAGAGGTAGACGCTCATCGAGGTGGCCATGCCATCCTGGTTGCTCCATTTGACCAGGGCCATCGCAATGACCAGGCCGATCAGGCAGGAGCTGATGTTCATCAGCAGTTTGGTGCGTTGGTACTTCTCGCCCAAGGTCAGCATCAGCGCTGCGGTCAGCATGGGCAGCAAAATCGGTGCCAGCAACAGGTGCGGCATCAGGCGCTCAGTCAGCATCATCAGCGACATCAAGGCGCCTCCTGCACATCGTTGGACAGGGAGCCGTCCACGTGGTCAGTGCCCGTCATGCCGCGCGAGGCGAGCAGCACCACCAAAAAGAGCGCGGTCATCGCAAAGCCGATGACGATGGCCGTCAGCACCAGGGCCTGCGGCATGGGGTCGGCGTAATGCATCAAATCGGTGGGCACACCGGGCTGCAGTATCGGTTCGCGGTCGATCGCCAGGCCCACGCGGCCCATGCTGAAGATAAACAAATTGACCGCATACGACAGCAAGAGCAGACCCATGATGATCTGAAACGTCCGTGGGCGCAGCAACAGCCAGACGCCGGAGCCGGTCAATACGCCAATGGCAATGGCCAGTACGATTTCCATTTGGTATTGTCCTTAGGGTTGAGAAGCGGAGTCGCTGCGCTCGCCTTGCTGGCGCTCGTGGAAGCGGAATCCCCGGACGGATTGGTGGGCAATGCTGGTGAGCATCAGCATGGTCGAGCCCACGACCAGCGAGAACACCCCAATATCAAAGAACAGCGCGCTGGCGACATGGATCTCGCCTACCACGGGCAAGGTCAGGTGTGCGGTGTGGCTGGTGAGGAAGGGGTAGCCAAAGTACCAGCTGCCCACACCCGTGCCCAGCGCAAACAGCAGGCCGGCGGCGATCCAGCGGCGCGGGTAGATCGGCAGATGCGATTCGACCCAGTGCGTGCCGGAGATGATGTACTGCAGCAGCAGGCCAATGGCCAGGGTCAGGCCGGCCACAAAGCCGCCACCGGGCTCGTTGTGGCCGCGCATGAACAGGTACATGGCCACAATGGCGGCAAATGGCAGCAGCAGGCGCACCAGCACCGCCGGCACCATCAGGTAGCCCACAGCGGTATCGGTCGCGCTGCGCGGGTTGAGCAGGTCGGTCTGCAAGTCAGCTGGCAAAAAGCGCTGCTGCTCGGGCACATCCATGGCCTCTGGTGCGGGGCGGAAGCGGCGCAGCAGCGCATAGACGGTGAGCGCCACAATGCCGAGCACAACAATCTCGCCAAAGGTATCAAAGCCCCGGAAATCGACCAGCATGACGTTGACCACGTTGGTGCCGCCGCCCTCGGGCAGGGCACGCTCCAGGAAGAAGGTCGAGGTGCTCTCCGGGAAAGGCCGGCTCATCATCGCAAATGACAGCCAGGCCATGCCACCACCAGCGAGCAGCGCAATGGCCAGGTCACGCCAGCGGCGCAATGTGACCAGTGCACCATGCTGGGAGACTTTCTTGAGCTTCTTGTCGCGCTTGGGCAGCCAGCGCAGGCCCAGCAGCAGCAGCACCGTGGTAACCACCTCGACCACCAGCTGGGTCAAGGCCAGATCGGGTGCGGAGAACCACAGGAAGGTCATGCAGGTGGCGAGACCCGCGCCGCCCAGGGTGACCAGGGCCGCCAGACGGTGGTACTTGACCAGGAAGGCCGCTGCCAGCGAGCAGCTGATACCGATCAGCCACAAAATGCCAAAGGCGGGCGACAGCGGCTGCAGGCCCCGGTTGCCCAGTTGCAGGCCGTGGATCAGCAAGGGCAGGGTGGCGGTCAGCAAGGCGGCCAGCACCAGCCACAGCGCCTGCCACTGCCAGCGGCGCGTGCCCAGCCAGCGGCGCAGATGGCGCGCGCCGTTGGTGATGATCGCCATCACCGCCTGGAACACCCATTGGCCATTGACGCGGCCAACCAGCGGCGCATCATCGAGGTATTGCTTGGATCGCAACAGGCGCAGCAGCAAATACAGCAGGATGCCCGCCAGCATCGCGATGATGCTCATCACCAGCGGTGCATTGATGCCATGCCACAGCGCCAGACTGAACTCCGGCAAATTGCCGCCCACCACCGGCGAGGCGGCGGCATCCAGGTAGCTGCCCACCGCCCAGGCCGGGAAGATGCCCACCAGCAGGCAGATCAGCACCAAGAGCTCGACCGGCACGCGCATCCAGTGCGGCGGCTCATGGGGCTCATGGGGCAGATCGGTAGCGGGCGGGCCAAAAAATACATCGACCGTGAAGCGCAGCGAATAGGCCACGCTGAAGATGCCGGCCAAGGTGGCGGCCACTGGCAAGGCGGTGGTCAGAAACGGTGTGGTGTTGATGTACACCGTTTCGGCAAAGAACATCTCTTTGGACAAAAAGCCGTTGAGTAGCGGCACACCGGCCATCGCCGCGCTGGCCACCATCGCCAAGGTGCCGGTGATCGGCATCATCTTTTGCAGGCCGGAGAGGCGGCGGATATCGCGGGTGCCGGATTCGTGGTCCACAATGCCGGCGGCCATGAACAGCGAGGCCTTGAAGGTCGCATGGTTCATGATGTGGAACACGGCAGCGACAGCGGCCAGCGGGCTGTTGAGGCCCAGCAGCAAGGTGATCAGGCCCAGGTGCGATAAGGTGGAGTACGCCAACAGCGCCTTCATGTCGTGCTGGAACATGGCGATATAGCCACCCAGCAGCAAGGTGATGGCGCCGGCACCGCCAACGAGCCAGAACCATTCCTCGGTACCGCTCAGTGCAGGCCAGAGGCGGGCGAGCAAAAAGACCCCCGCCTTGACCATCGTGGCCGAGTGCAGGTAGGCCGAGACCGGGGTGGGGGCTGCCATCGCGCGCGGCAGCCAGAAATGGAAGGGGAACTGCGCGCTCTTGGTGAGCGCGCCGAGCAGGATCAGCACCAGGGTGACGCGGTAGAGCTCGTGGTTGCGGATCTGGTCGCCTGCGGCCAGCACATTGTCGAGCTCATAGCTGCCCACAATGTGGCCCAGCAGCAGCACACCGCCCAAGAGGCACAAGCCCCCGGTGCCGGTCACGGTGAGCGCCATGCGCGCGCCCATGCGGGCATCCTTGCGGTGGTGCCAGTAGCCGATCAGCAGGAAGGAGAACAGGCTGGTCAGCTCCCAGAAGAACACCAGCTGGATCAGGTTGCCCGAGAGCACCACGCCCATCATCGAGCCCATGAAGGCCAGGAAGAACGAGAAAAAGCGCGGAACCGGGTCGGCTTGCGACATGTAGTAGCGCGCATACAGCACGACCAGACTGCCAATGCCCAGCACCAGGATGGAGAACAGCCAGGCAAACCCGTCCATGCGGAAGTGCAGATCCAGACCCAGCTGGCCCAGCCAGGCAACGTTGTGGTGCACGACGCCGTTGTTCTGCGTTTCCGGGAAAAGCATGGCGACCTGAACCACACAGAACACCGCTATGGCCCCAGCCAGCGTGGACTCGGTGTTACGCGCGTTGGCAGGCAACAGCGCTGCAATTGCGCTGCCGATGAAGGGGAGGAGGATCAGGTATGAAAGTGCCATTTCTTTGTAAATTCTACAAGCTGGCCCGATCCCAGCTGCTACTAAAACCCGAGCAAGTTCAGGATATTGGTCATGGCTTATCGATAGTCAATACCCCATGTTAGTGACTGCAAATGCGCGAGCAAAGGTGTTTTCTTGATGCCTGTTTTGGGTATGCGCCCATGCATGCTTTGCATGAATAGCCCGGCGCTTGCCCATAGCACAACACTGCAGGCTTGCTGCAGTGTCGGGTGGCTGGTTCAGGGGGAGGCGATGGCGGCGCCGCAGGCCAAAAACACCGGTTGGGCGTGGCGGAAGCGCATATTGCGCCGCTGCTGGCGCATGGCTGCAGAGCGGTGCAGGCGGGGCTGGGCTGCGTGGGGTCCGGTGCCGTGGCATATCAGGGCTCCTGCGCCCCAGGGCAGGGCGTTTCCGCATCCTAGCAGAAGCAGCAGCGAAGTCCTATCGCTGTTTGGATAGGTTTAGAACAGGCGCTTACTGTTCTTCCACCCGGCGTGGCGGGTAGCTGTCCCAGGATTGGCAGCCGGGGCACTGCCAGAAGTGCTGGCGCGCCTCAAAGCCGCAGGCAGCGCAGCGGTAGCGGGTGAGAGGCTTGGCGGCATTGTCCAGTGCGCGCTGAATGGCCGGGTGGTGCTCTTCGTGGCTGAGCGATTCCTGCGCGAGCCAGCGGCCGGCTGCAACCAGCGAGGGCTCATGGCGCAGGTGCTCGATGTACCAGTCGCGCCCGACCGGGCCCTCGGCTTGTTCCACGCCGGCAAATTCGTCCAGCTGCACCAGGCTTTGCATCACATCCAGCGATGGCGCGCTTTGGTAGTTGGCCTCCAGCAGCGCACGCACCTGGGGCTTGCGCTCGTCGCTCTTGACCAGCTCCAGCATCAGCGGTGCGACCAGGGGTACCGATGAGGGCGACACCGAGGCCAGCTCCATCAGCGATCCCAGGGCCAGCGCGGGATGGCCGCTCTTGTGCTGCAGGTGGGCCAGCTCGATCCGGGGGCGCGGCGCATGCGGCGCCTCGGACTGGGCTTGTTGCAGCAAGTCCTGCGCGGCGTCGAGCTGGCCATGGGCGAGTTGGCCCAGCGCCTGCTCGCACAGGTAGTGGGCAATGCGCACGCTGTAGTCGCCCTGGTTATGGCTGTGCATCAGGCGCGCGATCTGCACGGCTTGGGGCCAGTCATGGGCGCGCTCATAGATCGCCAGGCGCGAGAGGCGTGCCTCGTTCTCGTAGGGGGTGTTCTCCAGCCGGGCCAGCGCATCTTCGGCGCGGTCCAGCAGGCCCGCTTTCATGAAATCCAGGGCCAGCGCATGCTGGGCGCGTTCGCGCTCGGGCTTGCTGATGTCGGCGCGCGAGAGCAGGTGCTCATGCACGCGCACCGCGCGGCTGTATTCGCCCCGGCGGCGGAACAAATTGCCCAGCGCAAAGTGCAGCTCGGCGGTATCGGGGTCGTTCTGCACGGCCTCGATAAAGGCATCGATGGCCTTGTCCTGCTGCTCGTTCAAGAGAAAGTTCAGCCCCTTGAAGTAGGCCTTGGGGGCGCTGCGGTTCTCGCGGCGGATCTGGCGCAGATCAAAGCGCGAGGCCAGCCAGCCCAGCACAAACGCTGCAGGGAAACCCAGCAGGATCCAGGAGATGTCAAATTCCATGAGGTGGCAGCGGGGTGGTCTCGTCCGCAGGGGCGTTGGTGGAAGGGGTGGGCTCGCCCGCAGCGGTTTGCGCCGCCGCTGCACGCTGCGCGGCTTTGCGGTGCTTCCACCAGCGCGGCACCATGCCGATGATGCCGACAATCACGCCCGCGCTGAAGGCGAGCAGCACCACCAGAACCAGCGGCGCCTGCCATTGGGTGCCAAAAAACAGGTGCACCACCACATCCCGCTGGTTATTGAGCGCAAATGCAAACAGGGTGAAGAAGATGACAGCTTTGAGCAGCCACAGCAGGTATTTCATGGCAGTGACAGGAATGGCTTGGGCGCCATTCTACGTGGATTCCCACGCCTGGCCTGGAAAAGCAAATGCCAGCACGAGGCTGGCATTGGTCAAAAGAAGGTGACGAGCCTGACCCCGGCACTGGATCCACAGTTAGGGCTGCTTGGTTCCCCACCTGACCCGGTTGGCCGCTTCCCCATGCGAGGAGGCCCGTCAGCTGTCGATTGTACCTAAAGAATGGGACCCCCTTGGCCAAGCTGGCCAAAAAGTCCTTGTTCGCCTATGCGGCCAGGGCGCAGCGCGCCAAAAGTATTGCAAGCTGCGCGCAGCCAGTGCCGCCCATGGCCGTGACTGACCGTAGAATGCGATGCTATGTCTTATCTTGTTCTCGCTCGCAAATACCGTCCGCGAAATTTCTCTGAAATGGTAGGCCAGGAGCATGTGGTGCAGGCGCTGTCCAATGCGCTGGTGCAGCAGCGCTTGCACCATGCCTATCTGTTCACGGGAACCCGGGGTGTGGGCAAGACGACGGTCTCGCGCATTCTGGCCAAGTCGCTCAACTGCACGGGCGCTGACGGCCATGGCGGCATCACCGCTGCGCCCTGCGGCGTTTGCCCGGCCTGTACCGAGATCGACAGCGGACGTTTCCCCGATTACACCGAGCTCGATGCCGCCTCCAACCGCGGCGTCGATGAAGTGCAGGGCCTCCTGGAGCAAGCGGTGTACAAGCCGGTGCAGGGGCGCTTCAAGGTCTTCATGATCGACGAAGTGCACATGCTCACCAATACCGCCTTCAATGCGATGTTGAAGACGCTGGAAGAGCCGCCCGAGTACCTGAAGTTTGTGCTGGCGACGACCGACCCGCAAAAGGTGCCGGTCACGGTGCTGTCGCGCTGCCTGCAGTTCAACCTGCGCCCGATGGCGCCAGAGACCATCCAGGAACACCTGGGCCGCGTGCTGGTGCAAGAGCAGATTGCGGCCGAGCCGCAAGCCTTGCGGCTGCTGTCGCGCTCGGCCCGTGGTTCGATGCGCGATGCGCTGTCGCTGACCGACCAGGCGATTGCCTTTGGTGGCGGCCAGCTGCAGGAAGCCAGCGTGCGCCAGATGCTGGGTGCCGTCGATTCCAGCCATGTGTTTCGCCTGATCGATGCGCTGGCGCGCGGTGATGGCGCCGAGGTGGTCGATACCGTCAACCAGCTGCGCCACCAGGGTCTCTCGGCCGCATCCACCCTGGAAGACATGGCCGTGCAGCTGCAGCGCATGGCCGTGTTCCAGGCCGTGCCGGACAAGGCCCAGGCCGCCGGCGCGCAAGACGATGCCGAGCAGCAGGAGCTGCTGCGCCTGGCCCAGCAGATGCCTGCGGACGAGACCCAGCTGCTCTACAGCATTGCGCTGCATGGCCGGGGCGAGCTGGGTTTGGCACCGGATGAATATGCGGCCTTGACCATGGCGCTGCTGCGGCTGCTGGCCTTCAAGCCTGCGGGCGCGGCTGAAAAAAAAACTCTGAATAGTGGGGCTGTGGCCCCGGTGGCTGCTGCGCCCAAGCCAGCAGCTGCGCCGATTGCTGCGCCTGCCGTGGCAGTTGCTCCGCCCGTGGTGGCGCCGGTTGTAGCATCTCCAGCGCCGCAGGTCGCCACTGTGGTGGATGCGCCCGTCGCCGTTGCGGCGCCTATTGCTGCTGCGCCATCGGCCGCCATTTCTGCGCCTGTTTCTGCACTGGTTTCAGCGCCCACTCCTGTGTTCGCGCCTGTGCCCACACCGGCACCTGTGGTCGTTTCAGTGGTCCAGCCAGCAGCTCCGGCTTCGGAGCCTATCGCCGCCACGCCGGCAGTGGACGCCGTCAAGCTGCCGGTGCGCAGCGCAGAAGATTTGATTCCCGCACGTGCCGCTGCCACGGTGGCGCCTGCCGCGGCCGAGCCGCCAACCCCCGCCCAGACCGAGAAGGAGCTGGTGGAAGAGGAGCAGCCGCAGTCCCATGACGACGATGCCCTGCCCGAGCCGGACAGCGATGCCGAGGACGAGACCGCAGCGCCGTACTTTGATGAGGTACCGATGGAGGCCTATGCGGATGACGAGCCAGCAGCGCTGGCCGATCTGCCCGATGCAGCGCCTGCTACTCAGCCGCCAGCTGCAGCGGCCCCTGACCGTGCCAGTCTGATCGCCTTGCCGGTGCAAACGCCGCAAGCCAGTGAGCTGGACCGGCCAAGCGCCAACTTTGGCGAGAACCTGGGCCGTGTGCCGCCCGAATTCGAGGACACCGAAGAGGGCCGATTCTGGAACGACACGGTCACCGGCCTGGTGCAGGCCGAAGCCATCACGGCGGTGGCGCGCCAGTTGGCGCTGCGCTCCCAGCTCATCAAGCGCGAGGCCGATGCCTGGTGGCTGCGGGTGGACCTGGAGTCGCTCGCCCAGCCCGGCACGATCGAGCGCCTGCGCACCGCGCTGGTGGCCGCCGGTCTGGTGGGCAAGATCGAGGTGTCGGTGGGCGCCGTGAGCGACTGCCCGGCGCGGCGCAAGGCCCATGCCGTGCAGGCCCGCCAGCGCGCGGCCGAGGACACCGTGCGCCAGGATCCCTATGTCCAGTCTTTGATACAGCAATTTGGCGCGAAAATAGTGCCCGGTAGCATTCAGCCTCTATGATGCGGCGTTCGCTGGCAGATGGGCCTCCCCGCCTGCCGCAGGTTTTTATACAAAAGGATTTTCCATGTTCAACAAAGGACAACTCGCTGGTTTGATGAAGCAAGCCCAGGCCATGCAGGACAACCTCAAGAAGGCCCAGGACGACCTGGCCAACATCGAGGTCGAAGGCGAGTCCGGTGCCGGTCTCGTCAAGGTGCTGATGACCTGCAAGCACGACGTCAAGCGCGTGACCATTGACCCCAGCCTGCTGTCCGAAGACAAGGACATGCTCGAAGACCTGGTGGCTGCCGCCTTCAACGCTGCCGTGCGCAAGGCCGAAGAGACCAGCAACGAGAAGATGGGCAAGATCACCGCTGGCATGCCAGGCCTGCCCGGCGGCATGAAGTTCCCGTTCTAAGCTAGTCACTTTGTCGCAAGCTTTTATCGCTACCAAGCCCTTGGCTGCTCTGCACGGCCAAGGGCTTGTCTGTCTGGTGCAGCTGCTGATGGGCCCTGGCCATGTCTGATACCGGCACCCTGGAGGCGCTGGTGCAAGCGCTGCGCCGCCTGCCGGGCGTAGGGGTGAAGTCGGCATCGCGCATGGCGTTTCACCTGCTGCAAAACGACCGCGAGGGCGCCGAGCTGCTCTCGCGTGCCTTGCACGAGGCCAGCAGCCGGGTGCAGCACTGTGAGCGCTGCCACACCTTTACCGAAAACAGCATCTGCGACACCTGCCTGGACGAAGGGCGGGATGCCGCGCGCCTGTGCGTGGTGGAGACCCCGGCCGACCAGGCGGCGCTGGAGCGCACCGGCGCGTACAAGGGCTATTACTACGTGCTGATGGGGCGCCTGTCGCCGCTCGACGGCATTGGCCCGCGCGACATCGGTGTGCAGCAATTGCTGCAGCGCGCGAGCGACGGCGTGGTGCAGGAGGTGATCCTGGCCACCAATTTCACTGCCGAAGGGGAGGCCACTGCCCATGTGATCAGCGAGGCCTTGCAGCGCAAGGGCATTGGCTTTACGCGCCTGGCCCGTGGCGTGCCCATCGGCAGCGAGCTCGAATATGTGGACCTGGGCACCATTGCCCACGCATTGGCCGATCGCCGCTAAGGCCTTGGTGACTGGCGCGGTCAGCGCCTTTTCCCAGTAATTCAGGGGTTTGCGCCGCCTTTGGCGCTGGGCCTCCCGCAGACTGGGAAACGGGGTTTTCCTGCACCGCCGGCAGGGCTAAATCCCGCTGTGGCGCCCGGCGCGCTGCTTGCGACCGATTACAATTCAATGCTGATCTTTATGGTTATTTATGCATTTCATGCATGAATTGACCCCGGTGCAGTCTGTGTTTTCCTGGATTTGCCCGCTTTTCTGTCTCGCACGCCTGCTTCTCTGGCCGCACCGTTGCAAAGATCATTCTCCGTTCTCGTTATTGCATCTAGCCGTGTTGCTGCCGGCTGTGCCTCGTGTTTTTTAGGATTTTTGCGTGCAATCTACTGCTGTATCCAAGCGAAATATTCTGGCCGCTGTCATTGGCAATGCGCTCGAATGGTATGACTTTCTGGTCTTTGCCTTCATGACGCCCATTGTGGCCAAGCTGTTCTTCCCCTCCAACCCCAACGATCCAAGCGATGACCTCAACCGCATCCTGATGACCACGGCCGTGTTTGGCGTGGGCTTCTTCATGCGCCCAGTCGGCGGCATTCTGCTGGGCCTGTACGGCGACCGCAAGGGCCGCAAGGCGGCGATGGTGATGGTCACCGGCATCATGGCCGTGGCCATTGCACTGATCACCTTTGCGCCGACCTATGAGGGCGTAGGTATCTGGGCGCCGATCTTCATCGTGCTGGCGCGCCTGCTGCAAGGTTTTGCCGCAGGGGGTGAGTTTGGCACCTCGACCGCCTTGCTGATCGAGCTGGCGCCCAAGGGCAAGCGGGGCTTCTATGGCTCCTGGCAGATGACGGGCCAGATGGCGGCGCTGCTGATCGGTGCAGCCGTGGGTACCTTGATCACCGACTTCTTTACCCAGGAGCAGCTGATGTCCTGGGCCTGGCGCATTCCATTCGCCGTGGGCCTGTTGATCGTGCCGGTGGCCATCTATATCCGCCGCCATGTGGAAGAGCCAGAAACCTTTGTGAAGATGCAGGCCGCGCAAAAGGCCGGCACGGTCAAGCAAGTCGGTGTGCTGGAGATGCTGCGCACCCATGCACGTGAAACCCTGGTCGGCATGGGCCTGGTGGTAACGGCCACGGTGTCGATCTACATCACCTTCACCTACCTGGTGACCTATTCGACTGTCACCTTGAAGCTGCCGCTGCACGATACTTTCATGGTGCAGATGGCCGGCGCTGCGCTGATGGTGGTGCTGATGCCCTTCATGGGTGCCTGGTCGGACCGTGTGGGCCGCCGTCCCTTGATGATTGGCTCGCTGCTGGGTTATCTGCTGGTGCTGTACCCGCTGTACGCCTGGCTGACCGATGGCCCGACCATTGCCAAGCTGATGACCGTGCAGGTCGTTGTGTGCCTGTTTGTATCGGTGTTCTTTGGCGTCTTCAGCACGGTGATGGCTGAGCTCTTCCCCGCCAATGTGCGTTCAGTCGGCATGTCCATGGCCTACAACATCGCCGTGATGGTGTTTGGCGGCTTTGCCCAGTTCATCGTGACCTGGCTGATCAAGACCACGGGCTCGACCATGTCGCCTGCCTTCTATGTGATGTTTGGCGTGACCCTGGGTTTGATTGCGGCGTTCTTTATCCGTGAGCGCGCACACGACGACAACCTGGACGGCGAGATGGTCTGATCACCCGGCCCAGCACCCGCTGCGGTGTGGGCAACAGTGCCAAAAAAAAGCCCGGTGCTGCATCAGCATCGGGCTTTTTATCTGGGGGCTATGTAGCCTAGGCCAGCACGGGCAGCAAGGCCTGCCACTCCTGGGCCAGCAGGCACGCCGATGGGGCCAGCGCCCCGGGCAGCAGCTGGTTGGCGGTTTGTGCAACGCCCATGCCCAAAATATGGCCGAGCAGCAAGGCACCGGCCACCAGTTGCAGGTTGCCGGCGGGCACTTGCGGCCAGAGCGCCTGGGCCTTGGCTGCCAGCTCTGCGCTCAGGCGTGGGTAGAGCTTTTCGCAGTGCTGGATCTGGGGCAGCTGCGGAATCTTGGCCGCCACGGCCTGCAGCATGGTCTCCCAGGCCTTGAGGTGCTCGGCCGGGTAGGCCTGGACCAGCTCGGGCAAGGACAGGTAGGGCGCGCGCGCCTCCAGGTTTTGCGACTGCGCCATGCGCAGCAGATTGAACAGCAGGGCGGGGCGGTGCTGCAGCAGCTCGACCAGGGTGGCGGTATCGGCCTTGTTGTTCAGCGCCTGAGCCAGTGCTGCGACATCGGCGGTGCTGGGCAGCACGACCCGGGCGGGAATGGGCTCG
Source organism: Comamonas sp. MYb21 (assembly GCF_037479395.1). NCBI lineage: Bacteria > Pseudomonadati > Pseudomonadota > Betaproteobacteria > Burkholderiales > Comamonadaceae > Comamonas > Comamonas sp. MYb21. The sequence continues at coordinate 50,389 of NZ_JBBGZC010000021.1, forward strand.
GGGCGGCTGACCGCATAGCCTTGGAGCAGATGGGCCTTGTTCTCCTGCGCCAATTGCAGCTGTGCAGCGGACTCGATCTTGTCGGCGATCAAGGTGGCCCCAGAGATGCGGCGCGCCCACTGCAGCATCAGTACCGCGCGCTCGGCAGACAGCACCGAGAAATCGATCTTCAGGTAGTTGACCAGGTCGTGCCAGGGCGCGTAGGCCGAATCGAGCACCGAATGGTTGAACGCGAGCGCAAAGCCCTTGGCACGCAAGGCTTCCAGCGCAGGGCGGCGTGCCAGTGCCTCTGACGATGCGGCATGGCCCAGCGACGGGATCTCCAGCACCACCTGGCTTGCAGGCAGCAGATTCAGATGGCTGCCGCGCAGGCTCTCGAACGTGGTGTTCAGAAACAGCAGGCCGTCGCCCAGCAAGGGGGCGGGCTCGATGTGCGAGAGCACGGCATGCGTCAGCGCCAGGTCCGATTCCAGCGTATGGGACGACGCGGTGCGTGAGCGGTTGAATATCTCGTGGCCGATGACGGCACCGTCGGCATCCTTGATCGGCTGCCAGGCAATGGGGGGTGCGGGTGACGTGAACACCATGGCAGCTGCCATGGAGGGGGGTGTTGAAGGAGGCGCGCTCGTGTGTTGCATGTACGGCTGAACCATTGCATGCATCAGTGGTGCCTCACCAGCAACTGGCGCAAGCAATGTCTGCATTTCGTTATCTCGGGATCGACGTGCATTGTCCTTCATATCAGGCATTTCACGCGTCTGTGGAGAGAGTGAACCTGCTGGTTTTGTAGCAAACTGCACACGCTTTTGGCGTATAAAAAGCGTCTGTTTGTTACAGTTGCCCCTGCAGCCAGTCCAACTCGCTCTGGCTGAACCCGGCTTCGCGGCGGGCAGACAGGTTGATCGGCGGGCGGGGGCGAGGTGCCTCGTAGTGGCTCACAAGCCAGCTGTAGTGCCGTTCCGGGTCCAGATCGCGCTGCGCGCAAAGAAACCGGTACCAGTGGTTGCCGATCGCCACGTGACCCACTTCTTCGCGCAGGATGATGTCCAGGATCGCGACTGCCTCCAGGGCGTCTGGCGCAGCCGTTTGTTGCAATTTTGACTGGATCTGGGGAGTTGCATCCAAACCACGGGCCTCCAGGGTGCGGGGCACCAAGGCCATGCGCGCAACGATGTCATCGGCGGTTTTCTCGCACATGGTCCACAGGCCCTGGTGCGCCGGGTAGTCGCCATAGTCATGGCCCCATTTGCGCAAATGGGCGCGCAGCAGCCGGAAATGCTTGGCTTCCTCGCTCGCCACCTGCAGCCAGTCCTGGTAGAAGGCCTCGGGCATGCCGCCATAGCGCCAGATCGCATCGAGCGCCAGGTTGACGGCGTTGAACTCGATATGGGCGATGGCGTGCAGCAAGATGGCGCGGCCCTCGGCCGTGGCGGGCGAGCGCCGGCCCATGGCGGTGTGGACCTTGAGCTCAGGTCTGGCCGGGTGGCCGGGCAGGCTGGTGCCCTCGGGAACAGCCAACTGCGCCTGGGGTGCTATTGAAATAGTGGCTCTTTGCGCATACATGGCAAGGGTGAGCGCGGATTTTTCCTCGGCATCGGCCACACACAGGGCCTGCAAGGCACATTGACGTAATTCCATCCCTACAATTATGAGGCTGGCGCCCCCATGGCGGCGTGCAAGGCAGGCATGGCCCGCGCTGCTGCGAGCACCAAGGGGGTGTTTGACCCAGAACCATAACCCGATGGAGACATGATGGCGAAATATGAACTCGATGGTGTGCAGCCGCAGGTTGCCGCCTCGGCATGGATTGCAGACAGCGCGCAGGTGATCGGCCGCGTGGAGATGGCCGCAGACAGCAGTGTGTGGTTTGGTGCCATCCTGCGGGGAGACAATGACCCGATCCGCATTGGCGAGGGCAGCAATATCCAGGACGGCAGCGTGCTGCACACCGACAAGGGCAAGCCCCTGGACATCGGCAAGCACGTCACCATTGGCCATAACGTCATCTTGCATGGCTGCACGATTGGCGATGCGTCGCTGATCGGCATGGGCGCCATTGTGCTCAACGGTGCCAAAATCGGCCGCCATTGCCTGGTGGGTGCTGGCGCGGTGGTGACCGAGAACAAGGAGTTTCCTGAAGGCAGCTTGATTGTGGGCAGCCCCGCCAAGGTGGTGCGCCAGTTGAGCCAGGAGCAGATCGAGGGGCTGCGGCGCAGTGCAGAGGGCTATATGGCCAATGCGCGGCGTTTCAAATCGGGTCTGCGAAAATTGCCGGATTGAGGCGCTGTGGCCCCGGGTGTGAAGCCCGGGCGCAGCAGGCCTGCATGTATTGAATTGGAAGAATTACAGTGTCTGAACTGCATAAATTTTTGTTTGATGGGCTGCCCGTGCGGGGAGCCATTGTTCGACTGACCGATGCCTGGCAAGAGATCTTGCAGCGCCGCGCAGTCAATACCAGTACCGGCCCGTACCCGCTACCGGTGCAGGAGATGCTCGGCGAGATGACCGCCGCTGGCGTGCTGATGCAGTCCAACATCAAATTCAACGGCGCGCTGGTGTTCCAGATCTCGGGCGATGGCCCGGTGAAGCTGGCCGTCACCGAGGTGCTGACCAACCTGAGCGTGCGCTCCACCGTCACGATGATTGGTGATCTGCCCGCCGATGCGACCTTGACCGATATGGTCAATGTGCATGGCAAGGGCCGCTGCGCGATCACCCTGGACCCCAAGGACAAGCAACCCGGCCAGCAGCCCTACCAGGGCGTGGTGCCGCTGGTCGATGTGGATGGCCAGCCGCTCGAGAGCATGGCCGCCATCTTGCAGCAGTACATGCGCCAGTCCGAGCAGCTCGACACCGTGCTGGTGCTGGCAGCCAACGACAAGGTGGCCGCTGGCCTCATCGTGCAGCGCATGCCGATCAAGGGCGAGGCCAATCTGGCAGCGGGTGCGCAGAATACCGAAGAGATCGACCAGATCGGCCTCAACGAAGAGTACAACCGCATCGCCCACCTGGCGGCCAGCCTGACCCGCGATGAGCTGCTGAACCTCGACGTCGAGACCATCCTGCACCGCCTGTTCTGGGAAGAAAAGCTGCTGCGCTTTGTCCCTGAAGACGGCGAAGGCGGCCCGCACTTTGCCTGCACCTGCAGCCGCGAGCGCGTGGGCAATATGCTGCGCAGCCTGGGCCAGGAAGAGTCCGACAGCATTCTGGAAGAGCAGGGCATGATCGAGGTGGGCTGCGAATTCTGTGGCCAGCAGTACCGCTTTGATGCGGTCGATGTGGCGCATCTGTTTACCGAGCGCGGCAATGACCCGCCGGCCTCCAACCTGATGCAGTGATGCCGGGCGCCGCTGGCCGCGCGCTTAGCTGGCTGGCGGTGTGATCAGGCCCTGAAACAGGCGCAGCTCGCAATCGGGGTCGCTGCATTTTTCGCAGTTCCAGCGCGCACGCGCGCCTGGGTTGCTCTGCCGCAATGCCGTGCGCAAAGCCTGCAGGCCCGGCGCCAGGGGGAACCAGTTGCACAGTGCCGCAAGTGCTTCCTGCTCCCGCCGGTGCCCCTGGCTGAACAACAATTGAAACGCCTGCCCCTGGGCCACCAGGTGCAGGCGTGCTTGCATCAGCAGGGTCTGCGCCGGATCGGTTTGGCTGGCGCTGTCACGCATTGGTGGCGCCAGCAGCAGCACGGCGTCATGCCGCGCCAGGACAGCGGCTGGCATATCTGACGTTGGCGAGGCGGTGAGTTGCGCAAAGCTGCAGGCCTGCAGCACCCATGCCGGGGGCGATGCCGTATCGCCCTGTGCCAGATAATGCGCCAGTTGCTGCGCGAGTTGTGCTGCATCCTCACAAGCTGCCGAGGCCAGATAGACCGTCGGTGGCAAGCCCTGGGGGCTGGGCATCATGGCAGAGGAGGGCGTCGCAGGCATGGCGGCGATGATACGGCCAAAGCCGGGGGCGGGCGACAAAAAAGCGCCTCCGAAGAGGCGCTTGCTGGGGCTGGGGGCTGCACTGCTTTATTTGCGCGTGTACTGCACAAACACTTCATTGGGCTTGACCATGCCCAGCTCATTGCGGGCCTTGCCTTCGACCATGTCCATGCCCTGCTTGAGGTCGTTGACCTCGGTCTCCAGGCGCACGTTCTCGCGTGTGGCCGCTTCGTTCTCTGTTTTCTGCGTGGCGATTTGCTGCTTCATGTCCTTGACGTAGGGCACGCTGCCGCGCCCACTCCAGAGCTGGGCATGGATGCTGACCAAAATGGCCAGCAGCACAAAGGGAACAATGCGAGAGATCATGGCAAACAGGGCTCGAAAGGGCTGGCGGGGCAGGGCCTGAGGCCATGCCCCGCAGCAGGCTTAGCGCAGATTGTAGAAGGCGGCGCGGCCGGGGTACACGGCCACTTCGCCCAGGTCTTCTTCAATGCGCAGCAGCTGGTTGTACTTGGCCATGCGGTCCGAGCGGCTCAGCGACCCGGTCTTGATCTGGCCCGCATTCAAGCCCACGGCGATGTCGGCGATGGTGCTGTCTTCGGTCTCGCCCGAGCGGTGCGAGATCACGGCGGTGTAGCCGGCGCGCTTGGCCATCTCGATGGCGGCAAAGGTTTCGCTCAAGGTGCCGATCTGGTTGATCTTGATCAGGATCGAGTTGGCGATGCCCTTGTCGATGCCTTCCTTGAGGATCTTGGTGTTGGTCACGAACAGGTCGTCACCCACCAGCTGCACCTTCTTGCCTAGGCGCTCGGTCAGCACCTTCCAGCCATCCCAGTCGCCTTCGTGCATGCCGTCTTCGATGGAGATGATGGGGTACTTGTCGCACCATGCGGCCAGCATGTCGGTCCATTGCTCGGCCGTCAGGCTGATGCCGCCTTCGCCTTCGAGCACGTACTTGCCGTCCTTGTAGAACTCGGAGGCAGCGCAGTCCAGCGCCAGAGCGATCTGCTCGCCGGCGGTGTAGCCGGCCTGGTCGATGGCTTCGAGGATCAGCTGGATAGCGGCTTCATGGTTCTCGACCGATGGCGCAAATCCGCCTTCGTCGCCCACGGCGGTCGGCATGCCACGGCTGTCGATGATCTTCTTCAGAGCGTGGAACACCTCAGCACCCCAGCGCAGCGCTTCGCGGAAGCTCGGCGCGCCCACGGGCACGATCATGAACTCTTGCAGGTCCAGCGAGTTGTTGGCGTGGGCGCCGCCGTTGATGACGTTCATCATCGGCACGGGCAGCTGCACACCGCCCATGCCGCCAAAGTAGCGGTACAGCGGCAGACCGGCTTCTTCGGCAGCGGCGCGGGCCACGGCCATCGACACGGCCAGCATGGCATTGGCGCCCAGGCGGCTCTTGTTGTCGGTGTTGTCCAGGTCGATCAGGGTCTTGTCCAGGAAGGCCTGCTCGGCGGCATCCAGGCCCAGAATGGCTTCGGAGATTTCGGTATTGATGTGCTCGACGGCCTTGAGCACGCCCTTGCCCAGGTAGCGGCTCTTGTCGCCGTCGCGCAGCTCGATGGCTTCACGCGAGCCGGTGGAGGCGCCCGAGGGGACGGCCGCGCGGCCCATCACACCCGATTCCAGCAATACATCACATTCCACGGTGGGGTTGCCACGCGAATCCAGAATTTCGCGGCCAACGATATCAACAATTGCACTCACTTTAGAGCCTTTCAGAGATTGAGAAAAGGGTTGGTGCGCTGCAAACGGGTGGACTGCAACTGCACGGAATCAAGGGGTTTGGCAGGGCGATGCAGCGCTTAAACGCCTTCGACCAGCACCATGCGCATGATGGCAGCGCCGGCACGTGCCTCGCGCGCCTTGCTGTATTCGGGGGAGTCGTAAAAACGGCGGGCTTGCTCGCTGTCCTTGAACTTCAGGATCACGGTGCGGCCAGGGTTCCAGTCGCCCTCGATCACCTCGACCTTGCCGCCGCGCACACAGACCTCGGCGCCATAGGTTTGCATGGCGATGGTGCTGTACTTGCGGTACTCCTCGTACTGCTCGGGGTTGGTGACGGTGACCGATGCAATGATGTATGCGCTTGGCATTTAAGCTCCAAAATTGTTTTCCAGGAAACCGTTCTTCTTGGTGATGCTGTCCAGCGCCACCATGGTTTCGAGCAAGGCCTTCATGTGCTTGAGCGGCACGGCATTGGGGCCATCGCTCAGGGCGTTGCAGGGGTCGGGATGGGTTTCCATGAACACGCCAGCGACGCCCACGGCAATCGCTGCACGGGCCAGCACGGGCACCATCTCGCGCATGCCGCCGCTGGAGGTGCCATTGCCGCCGGGCAGCTGCACGCTGTGCGTGGCGTCAAACACCACGGGCGCATTGGTTTCGCGCATGATGGCGAGCGAGCGCATGTCACTCACCAGGTTGTTGTAGCCAAAGCTGGCACCGCGCTCGCAGGCCATGAAGCTGTCTTCGGGCAGGCCCACTTCCTTGGCGGCAGCGCGGGCCTTGTCGATGACATTCTTCATGTCATGGGGCGCCAGAAACTGGCCCTTCTTGATATTGACCGGCTTGCCCGATTGGGCGACCGCACGGATGAAGTCGGTCTGGCGGCACAGGAACGCAGGGGTCTGCAGCACATCGACGATGCTGGCCACGTAGGGCACTTCGGCTTCGGTGTGCACATCGGTGAGGATGGGCACATTCAGCTCTTTTTTCACCTTGGCCAGAATCTCCAGGCCCTTTTCCATGCCGGGGCCGCGAAAGCTCGTGCCCGAGCTGCGGTTGGCCTTGTCAAAGCTGCTCTTGAAGATAAAGGGGATGCCCAGGCTGGACGTCATTTCCTTGAGCTGTCCGGCCACATCCATCTGCAGCTGCTCGGACTCGACCACGCAGGGGCCGGCGATCAGGAAAAACGGTTTATCAAGCCCGATATCAAATCCGCACAATTGCATGGACGGTGTTCCTTAAGGATGGGGTGAGAGCAAAGACGCCATGAAAAACGCAGCGTTGGTGGATGCTTTGTTTGTCATGGCTTCTGTGTGTGCCGCAGCGTGGCCGCAATTTTACTTGGCTGCCTGCTTCTTGCGATCGACTGCCGCCTTGATGAAGGCATTGAACAGCGGATGGCCGGCCCAGGGGGTGGACTTGAACTCGGGGTGGAACTGCACACCGATGAACCAGGGGTGCACCGCCTTGGGCAGCTCGACAATCTCGGTCAGGTGCTCGCGCTGGGTCAGCGCCGAGATCACCAGGCCCGCCTTGCGCAGCTGGTCCAGGTACTGGGTGTTGGCCTCGTAGCGGTGGCGGTGGCGCTCGGTCACTACATCGCCATAGATGCTGTGGGCCAGCGAGTCCTTTTGCACATCGGACGATTGCGCGCCCAGGCGCATCGTGCCACCCAGGTCCGAGTTCTCGTCGCGGGTCTTGATGGTGCCGTCGGCATCCTTCCACTCGGTGATCAGCGCGATCACAGGGTGGGGGGTCTGGCGGTCGAACTCGGTGGAGTTGGCGTTGTCCAGGCCCGCCACATGGCGGGCGTATTCGATGGTCGCCACCTGCATGCCCAGGCAGATACCCAGGTAGGGCACCTTGCCTTCGCGGGCAAACTTGGCCGTCGAGATCTTGCCTTCGACACCGCGCGAGCCAAAGCCGCCGGGCACCAGGATGCCGTCATAGCTCTTGAGCAGCTCGGCCGCATCGCTGTCGTGGATGGTTTCCGAATCCACGTGCGTGATCTTGACGCGCACATGGTTTTGCATGCCAGCGTGCTTGAGCGCTTCGTTGACGGACTTGTAGGCGTCCGACAGCTCGACATACTTGCCCACCATCGCGATGGCCACTTCGCCCTTGGGGTGCTCGGTCTCGTAGACCAGGTCATCCCAGCGCTTGAGGTTGGCCGGTGGCGTGTTCAGGCGCAGCTTGTCGCAGATGAGGCCATCGAGGCCCTGCTCGTGCAGCATGCGCGGCACCTTGTAGATGGTGTCCACATCCCACATGCTGATGACGCCCCAGGACTGGACGTTGGTGAACAAGGAGATCTTGTCACGCTCTTCCTCAGGGACGGCATGCTGGGCGCGGCACAGCAGCGCATCGGGCTGGATACCGATTTCGCGCAGCTTTTGCACCGTGTGCTGGGTGGGCTTGGTCTTGAGCTCGCCGGCCGCTGCAATGTAGGGCAGGTAGGTCAGGTGCACAAAGGCCGAGTTGTTCGGGCCGAGCTTGAGCGACAGCTGGCGCACCGCTTCCAGGAAGGGCAGCGACTCGATATCGCCGACCGTGCCGCCGATTTCGCAGATGGCGACATCGACTGCGTGGTCGGTGCCAATGCCGGCGCCGCGCTTGACGTATTCCTGGATCTCGTTGGTGATGTGCGGGATGACCTGCACGGTCTTGCCCAGGTAATCACCACGGCGCTCTTTTTCAAGAACGCTTTGGTAGATACGGCCGGTCGTGAAGTTGTTGGTCTGGCGCATGCGCGTTTCGATGAAACGCTCATAGTGGCCCAGGTCCAGGTCGGTCTCGGCGCCATCGTCCGTCACAAACACTTCGCCGTGCTGGAAGGGGGACATGGTGCCCGGATCCACGTTGATGTAGGGATCCAGCTTGATCAGGGTGACTTTGAGTCCGCGCGATTCCAAAATCGCTGCAAGGGAGGCTGAGGCGATTCCCTTGCCCAGGGAAGACACCACACCGCCAGTAACGAAGACAAATTTGGTCATGTCTTTTAGGGAGGTGGGAAATTCTGATTATAAAGGCGTATGCCCGCCTGTGCGGACAGCTGCGGTAAATGGGCTTCAACGGCCACGGGTTTGCGGCGCAGCGACCGCCGCCAACATAGCCGCTCTGCCACTGCTCTCTTGTCTGCTGCAGTGCAGCGGCCGCGCTGTGCCTCTGCTACATTGGCGGGCATGAACCAGCTCCATGGAAAACATATTGTCCTCGGCATGTCGGGTGGCGTTGCCGCATTCAAGTCTGCCGAGCTGTGCCGCCGATTGACCAAGGCGGGCGCGACCGTGCAGGTGGTCATGACCGAGTCGGCCACCCAGTTCATGACGCCCGTCACCATGCAGGCGCTCTCCAACCGCCCAGTCTATACCTCACAGTGGGATGCGCGCGAGCACAACAACATGCCGCACATCAACCTGAGCCGCGAGGCCGATGCGATTGTCGTGGCGCCTTGCAGCGCCGACTTTATCGCCCGCCTGGTGCAAGGCCGCGCCGATGAGCTGCTGAGCCTGTTGTGCCTGGCGCGGCCCATTGATACCGTGCCCTTGATCCTGGCCCCCGCGATGAACCGCGAGATGTGGGCCCACCCTGCGACGCAACGCAACCTGCGCCAGGTGCAGGCCGATGGTGCCGTGGTGCTGGGCGTGGGCAATGGCGACCAAGCCTGCGGCGAGACTGGCGACGGCCGCATGCTGGAGGCCGCCGAGATTGAGGAAGAGCTGCAGTATTTTTTCAGTGCCAAGGCGCTGGCAGGCAAAAAACTGCTGATCACCGCCGGCCCCACGTTTGAAGCGATTGACCCAGTGCGGGGCATCACCAACCTCTCGAGCGGCAAGATGGGCTTTGCGATCGCGCGTGCGGCGCAGGCCGCTGGCGCCGAGGTGACCCTGGTGGCCGGCCCCGTGCATGTGCCCACGCCGCGTGGCGTGCGCCGCATTGATGTGCAATCGGCGCAAGACATGCTGCAGGCGGTGCTGGCCAGCGTTGAAGGCGCCGATGTGTTTGTCGCCACCGCTGCGGTGGCCGACTGGCGCCCAGCCCGCGCGGCGGATCAGAAGATCAAGAAAGACGGCAGTGGCGAGGTGCCGCAACTGGCCTTTGTCGAGAATCCGGACATTCTGGCCACGGTCGCGCAGCTGCCTCGCGCCAAAAGCGGTGCTCTGTACTGCGTGGGTTTTGCCGCTGAGAGCGAAAACCTGTTGGCTAATGCCCAGGCCAAGCGACTGCGCAAGCAGATTCCGCTCTTGGTCGGCAATATTGGCCCCGCCACCTTTGGCAAGGACGATAACGCCTTGCTGTTGGTGGATGCGCAAGGCCATAAGGAGCTGCCCCATGCCAGCAAGGCAGTCTTGGGCGAGCAGCTGGTCGCCGAGATTGCCAAGCGCATCGCGCGCTAGTCCGGCCACATGCTTCGCAGATTGCAGCCGCCAAGATGGGCGGCTGTTTGCTGTGCATCAGTTCAACAAGGCCAGGATCTCGGCGTGCAGTTGGCGTGGCAGGCGGATGCCTTGCTGCGCACTCAAAGCCCGCGCGGCATAGCGCCGCTCGGAGGGCAGGCGTGCCCCCTGGCCTTTGATCGCGGCAAACAGGGCCTCGGCACGCGCCTGGTGGCCGGGCCAGTCTTCGCCAGCAAAGCGTTCAGGGTCAAAAGCCAGCACCAGGTGGCCATGGCAGGGCATGCCGCCGGCACCGGCGTCCAGCGCCATCGATTCCTGGCTGCCCAGATCTCCAATCAGCATGCCGGCCATCAACTCGACCATGGTGGCCAGGGCCGAGCCCTTGTGGCCGCCAAAGGTGCGCATCGCGCCCTGGGCTACGGCGGCCGGGTCGGTCGATGGCTGGCCCTGCGCATCGATGCCCACGCCTTTGGGCAGCGGGGTGCCGGCGCGGCGGTGCAGGTCCAGATCGCCGCGCGCAATGGCGCTAGTGGCGAAGTCAAATACATAGGGGTAGGGGCCCGGCCGGGGCCAGCCAAAGGCAATCGGGTTGGTGCCAAACACCCCTTTGCTGCCGCCGGCCGGGGCGACCCAGGCATGGCTGGGTGTCATCACCAGCGCGGCCAGGCCTTGGTCGGTGAGCATCTCCACCTCCGGCCACAGCGCCGTGAAGTGGCAGCAGTGGTTGATCACCAAGGCGCCCATGCCCAGCTTGCGCGTGGCAGCCACCAAGGGCGGCAGGCCCACTTCCAGCGCCCAGGGCGAGAAGCCGCGCTGGGCATCGACCCGGGTAATCGCGCCTTGCGTGGGCTGCAGCAGAGGAGGGGCTTGCAGGTCCACCAGGCCGGTGCGGATGGTGTGGGCCGCGCTCAGGATGCGGTAGGCGCCATGGCTTTGGCAGGCATCGCGCTGGCCTGCGACCACGATGCGGGCGATGGCCTGGGCATGGTCTGCGCTCAAGCCCAGGTGCTGCAATACCTGCAGCGCCAAGAGGTGCAGGTCGCTCTCGCTGATCAGCAGGCAGTCTTCTTGTCCTTGATCCATTCTTTTGCCGCCTCAGGCCTTGCTGCGGGGAATGCGGCCCATCAGATAGAACTCGTCATTGGGCTGCATGCCGGCAAAGCTGGCCATGCGGTTGCTCAGGCCAAAGAAGGCGGTGATGGCCGCAATGTCCCAGATGTCTTCGTCATCAAAGCCATGGGTGTGCAGGGCGCTGAAGTCCGCCTCGTCAATCTCCTGCGAGCGGGTGCAGACCTTCATCGCAAAATCCAGCATCGCGCGCTGGCGAGCCGAGATATTCGCCTTGCGGTAGTTGACGGCCAACTGGTCGGCCAGCATCGGGGCCTTGTCGTAGATGCGCACCAGCGCGCCATGCGCGACCACGCAGTACAGGCACTCGTTGTGCGCGCTGGTGACGGTGACGATCATCTCGCGCTCGGCCTTGCTCAGGCTGCTTTCCTCGCGCTCCATCAGCGCATCGTGGTAGGCAAAGAAGGCGCGCCATTCCGCCGGGCGGCGTGCAAAGGCCAAAAACACATTGGGGATGAAGCCGGCCTTTTCCTGCACCTGGGCGATGCGGGCCTGGATGTCCTCGGGCAGGCTCTTGAGATCGGGCAGGGGGTAGCGCGCAGTTGCAGCCATGGTCATGTCTCCACAGGGTTGTTCTGCGGACCATCATAGAGGCAAGCCCTGCGCTGGGCCTGCCTGTTGGTGACTACTGCAGGGGATGGTCAGTTTGCGCTGAAAGGGCGGCCGCGCAGCTTGGTGCCGGGCGCAATGCCCTTTTGCTTGAACCAGCCCTGGTTCATCTCCAGCACATAGCGCACCGGCTTGCTCGAGCAGTGCGAGTCTTCCGTCATCGGCTGCATATCGGCCAGGTTGACGATGGTGCCGTCGTCACTGACAAAGGCGGCGGTCAGCGGCAGGATGGTGTTCTTCATCCAGAAGCACTGGGTGCCGGGGCGGTCAAACACAAAGAGCATGCCTTCGTTGGCCGGCATGTCCTTGCGGAACATCAGGCCGATTTCCTTCTCGCGCGCCGTCTGCGCCACCTGCGCATGGATGCGGTGCATGCCGGCGGTCAGCTCGGTGCGGGCCAGCTGCATCTGGGGCTCCCCGGTGGGCGCCACCTGCTGCGCCGCAGCCGGCAAGGCCGCAGCCAGTGTGCAGGCCATGGCCGATGCGGCGAGGCAGCGCTGAGCGAGGCGGGAAGAACGGATGGCCAAGGGGGTGGGGAACATGGTGGTCAGGACTCTCACAAAGCGGGGTGCACGAGATGTGCCGTGGCGGCGCAGCGCGCCATAGCCGGTTTTATACACCATGCCAGCCTTGCTGCGCGCCCGCTGTGCCATGCCCGGTGCCGGGATCAGATGTCACAGTTTGTGCAGCCGGGCCCGGCCGGTATTTGTCGATAGAATCGTTGGCGGTAACACATGCGCCTGGTGCCTGGTGTGGGGCTGGGCTAAGAATCAGATTGGGAGATTTGTGACAATGCGTGCTCAACATATCCAGCAACCCGAGGGCGGGCAGGCCATCACGGCCAATGCGGACCACAGCCTGTGCGTGCCCGACCAGCCCATCATCCCCTTTATCGAAGGTGATGGCGTGGGCCGCGACATCACGCCGGTGATGCGCAAGGTGGTGGATGCAGCGGTGGCCCAGGCCTATGGCGAGGCCCGCCGCATTGCCTGGATGGAAGTGTTTGCCGGTGACAAGGCAGTTGGCCTGTATGGCGAGGGCCAAAGCCTGCCCCAGGAAACCATGGATGCCATCGGCCAGTACCTGGTTGCCATCAAGGGACCATTGAATACGCCAGTGGGCGGCGGCATCCGCTCGCTCAACGTCACCCTGCGCCAAACGCTGGACCTGTATGTCTGCCTGCGGCCGGTGCGCTACTTTGAAGGCGTGCCTTCGCCGGTGCGCGAGCCCCATAAGACGCATATGGTGATCTTCCGCGAGAACTCCGAAGACATCTATGCCGGTATCGAGTTTGCCGCAGGCTCGGACCTGGCCGTCAAGCTGATCGCCTTTTTGCAGCAGGAGATCGGCTCGCAGAAGATCCGCTTTCCGCAAAGCTCGGGCATCGGCATCAAGCCCGTCTCGCGCGAAGGCACCGAGCGCCTGGTGCGCCAGGCCATCCAGTACGCGATCGACCATGACAAGCCCAGCGTGACCTTGGTGCACAAGGGCAACATCATGAAGTTCACCGAAGGCGCGTTCCGTGACTGGGGCTATGCGCTGGCCAAGAAGGAATTCGGCGCCGAGGTCATCGACGGCGGCCCCTGGATGCGCCTCAAAAGCCCCAAGGATGGCTCCGAGATCATCATCAAGGATGTGATTGCCGATGCCTTCTTGCAGCAGGTGCTGCTGCGCCCGGCCGATTACTCGGTGATTGCCACCCTCAACTTGAACGGCGACTACATCTCGGATGCGGTGGCCGCGCAGGTGGGCGGCATCGGCATTGCGCCGGGTGCCAATCTGTCGGACCGGGTCGCGGTGTTCGAGGCCACGCATGGCACGGCGCCCAAGTATGCGGGCAAGGACTATGTCAACCCCGGCTCGCTGATCCTGTCGGCCGAGATGATGCTGCGCCATATCGGCTGGAGCGAAGCGGCGGACCTGATCATTGCCGCGATGGAGGCCACCATTGCCTCCAAGCGCGTGACCTATGACTTTGCGCGGCTGATGGATGGCGCCACGCAGGTCAGCACCTCGCGCTTTGGCGATGAGATGATCAGCAATATGCAAGCTGCCTGACCTTCCACCGGTGGGGCGCGCATCTGGCCGCGCCCCGCCTCTTACCTTGTTGCCCATGGCCATGGACACACCGCACATCATCGACACTGCGCGCCAGGTGCTGGAGATCGCCGCGACGATTGCGTTTGCGCTGTCCGGGGTGATCAAGGCGGCGCACAAGAAGCTCGATGTGGTCGGCGTCTGCGTGGTGGCCTTTGTGGCCGCGTTTGGCGGCGGCACCTTGCGCGATCTGCTGCTGGACCAGCGGCCTTTTTTCTGGGTGCGGCAGGAGACCTTTGTCTGGGTGATCCTGGGCATCAGCCTGCTGGCCATCATTTTTTTGCGGCAGCGCCATTTTGCGCTGACCGAGCGCGCCATGCTCTGGCCCGATATGCTGGGTCTGGGCCTGTTTGCCGCGGTGGGTGTGGACATGGCCGCCGAGCAAGGGCTGCCCGCGCTCATTTGCGTGATGATGGGCGTGATCACCGGGGTGTTTGGCGGGGTGTTGCGCGATGTGATGTGCGGCGAGATCCCGCAGGCTTTCCGTGACCACCAGCCCTATGCGGTCTGCGCTTTTGTCGGCGGCTGGGTGGATCTGCTGCTGCGCAGCGCGCCCGTGCCCGAGATGGCGCCGATGCTCGGCTGCGTGTTCGTCACCGCCGGCCTGCGCGCGATTGCGCTGTGGCGGCACTGGCGGCTGCCGAGCTGGCGGGTGGAATAGGCAAGGTTGTAGCAAGAGGAGTTGTGCAGGCATGGGAAAAAAATTTGCATGGTCACTGCTGGCGCTGCTGGCCTTGGTGGGCGCCGCTGCCATCTGGTACCTGGCGGGCAAGACCTATGAAATCCGCATCAGCCAGGCGCAGCTTGAGCAAAAGCTCGCCGAGCGCCTGCCGCTGACCCAGCGCTACCCGCTGGTCTCCGTCACCATGGCGCAGCCCCGGGTGCATTTGAATGAGGACAGCGAGCGGGTCGACTTCGGGCTGAACATGACCGTCACCACCAACACGAGCGGCAGCCAGCTGCTGGGCGCGCAGATCGATGTGTCTTCCTCCTTGCGCTATGACGCCGAGCGCGGCGCGATCTTTCTGGACCAGCCGCTGATGGACAAGCTGGTGGTGCAGGGCCTCGATGAGCGGCGCACGGCGATGGCACAGGTGGCGCTGGAGGCCGCCATGGCCTCGTACCTGGCCCAGCAACCGATCTACACGCTCAATGCATCGGACACGCGCCAGCGCGTTGCGCGCATGGCGGTGCGCGATATCAAGGTTGACAAGGGCGTGCTCGTCATCATTCTGGGCCTGTGATGCCGCGCTTTTTCTATATTCTCAAAACACCATAAATTAACAAAAATATATTCGTTTGAGTTTTAAGTACAAAAGTCCACAATTTGCTACATCACTTCATACAAACGGGTAGCAGAACATGAAACTGGGTGGATTGAAATCTTTGGTGGTTGCCGCAGCGGTGGTGGCCAGTGGTTCGGTGCTGGCACAAAACCAGCTGCTCAATGTCTCGTATGACGTGGCCCGCGAGTTCTACAAGGACTACAACACGGCCTTTATCGCCCATTACAAGAAGACCAAGGGTGTCGACATCAAGGTCGACCAGTCCCATGGTGGCTCCAGCGCTCAGGCGCGTGCCGTGTCCGAAGGCCTCGCCGCCGATGTGGTGACCTTCAACACCACGACCGACGTGGAGTTCCTCGCCGAAAAGGGCGTGGTTGCGAAGGACTGGGCCAAGAAGTTTCCCAACGACGCATCGCCCACCACCTCGACCATGCTGTTTCTGGTGCGCAACGGCAACCCCAAGGGCATCAAGGACTGGGATGACCTGATCAAGCCCGGTGTGCAGGTGGTGGTCGTGAACCCCAAGCTGGGTGGCAATGGCCGCTACGCCTATCTGGCCGCCTGGGGCCAGGCCCGTGAAAAGGGTGGGTCGGACGCCGATGCGCAGGCCTACATCAGCAAGCTCTACAAGAACGTGCCGGTGCTGGCCAAGGGCGGTCGCGATGCGACGGCCGCCTTCCTGCAGCGCAATGTGGGCGATGTGCTGATCACCTTTGAATCCGAAGTGGTCTCGATTGACCGTGAATTTGGCAAGGGCAAGGTCGATCCGGTCTACCCATCGGTGAGCATCACCGCAGAAAACCCGGTCGCCGTGGTCGAGCGCACGGTCGAGAAAAAGGGCACGGCCGAGCTGGCCAAGGCCTACCTGGACTTCCTCTACTCCGATGAAGGCCAGGAAATCGCCGCCAACCATGCGATCCGCCCCCGCAGCGAAGCGGTGCTGAAAAAGCACGCCGACGTGTTCAAGCCGATCAAGCAGTTCACCGTGGGCAAGTACTTTGGCAGCCTGGGTGAAGCGCAGAAGACCCATTTCAGCGACGGCGGCTACTTCGACAAGCTGTTCACCGAACCCAAGAAGTGATGAGCCAGCAGCAGCGCCCGCCAGCCGGGCGCTGACTGCGTATTTCCTGTAGATTTTTGCCGATCGGAATCCATGTCAGCTGCCATCACTGCCCCGGCCAACGCCGTGCCCAGTGCCAAACGCCGGAGTGCCAAACGGGTACTGCCAGGCTTTGGGCTTACCCTGGGCTACACCATTTTCTACCTCAGCATCATTGTGCTGATCCCGCTGGCGACCTTGCTGTTCAAGACCTTTGAGCTGACCTGGGACCAGTTCTGGACCACGATCTCCGCCCCCATTGCCGTGGCCGCCTACAAGGTCACCTTCGGTGCCTCACTGATCGCCGCGCTGGTGAACCTGGTGTTTGGCATGCTGATCGCCTGGGTGCTGGTGCGTTACAAGTTTCCGGGCAAGAAGATCGTCGATGCGCTGGTCGATCTGCCTTTTGCGCTGCCCACGGCCGTCGCCGGCATCTCGCTGACCGCCTTGCTGGCCGACAACGGCTGGATTGGCCAGTACTTTGCGCCGCTGGGCATCCAGCTGGTGTTCAACCGCGTCGGTATCGTGTTTGCGCTGATCTTTATCGGCTTGCCGTTTGTGGTGCGCACGGTGCAGCCGGTGCTGGAAGATTTTGAAAAAGAGCTGGAAGAGGCTGCCGGCAGCCTGGGCGCCTCGCGCTGGCAAACCTTTTACAAGGTGATCCTGCCCGCGATCGGGCCCGCCTTGCTGACCGGCTTTGCGATGGCCTTTGCCCGCGCGGTGGGCGAGTATGGCTCGGTCATCTTCGTCTCCAACAACATCCCGATGGAGTCGCAGATCACGCCTTTCGTCATCATGGCCAAGCTGGAGCTGCATGACTATGCCGGTGCCACCGCCATTGCGATGGTGATGCTGGTGATCTCCTTCGTGCTGCTGCTTCTCATCAACGGCCTGCAAAGCTGGCAGCGCAAGCGTGCGGGGATTTAAACCATGCCAACCATGTATCTCGTATTGATTGCCATCGTGGTGGTGGTGCTGGGCACGGTGCTGGCGCGCTACCAGTATGTGGCCCGCCATGTGCCCGAAGTGCAAAGCACCGTGACCGAGCCGCGCTGGGTGCGCTGGACCCTGACCGGCATTGCACTGACCTTCATGCTGCTGTTTTTGCTGCTGCCACTGGTGGCCGTGTTTGTCGAGGCGCTGCGCAAGGGCTGGGACACCTATGTGGCGGCGCTCACCGAGCCCGATGCCTGGTCGGCCATCAAGCTGACCTTGATCACCGCGCTGATTGCGGTGCCGCTGAACCTGGTGTTTGGCGTGGCAGCTGCCTGGGCGATTGCCAAGTTCGAATTCAAGGGCAAGGCCTTGCTGACATCGCTGGTGGACCTGCCGTTCTCGGTATCGCCGGTCGTGGCGGGCCTGACCTATGTGCTGCTGTTTGGCGCCAATGGCTGGTTTGGCAGCTGGCTGGAGGCCCATAACCTCAAGGTGATCTTTGCCGTGCCGGGCATTGTGCTGGCCACCGTGTTCGTGACCTTCCCCTTCATCGCCCGGGAGCTGATTCCGCTGATGCAGGCCCAGGGCAATGACGAGGAGCAGGCGGCCATTGTGCTGGGCGCATCGGGCTGGCAGACCTTCTGGCGCGTGACCCTGCCCAATATCAAATGGGGCCTGCTGTATGGCGTCATCCTGTGCAATGCACGGGCCATGGGCGAGTTTGGCGCGGTCTCGGTGGTCTCGGGCAGCATCCGCGGCCAGACCAATACCATTCCGCTGCATGTCGAGATTTTGTATGCCGACTTTCAGTCTTCTGCAGCCTTTGCGGTGGCGTCGCTGCTGGCCTTGCTGGCGCTGGTGACCCTGGTGCTCAAATCGATCGCCGAGTGGCGTGCCGAGAAAGAGCACAAAGAGGCAGCCAGCCTGCCGCCCGAGCGGCCGCGCGATGACAGCGCAGCCACGGCATAAACACGGTATTTTCGAGGTCGGATATGAGCATTGAAATCCAAAACATTTCCAAGTCGTTTGGCAGCTTTAAAGCGCTCAATAACGTCAACCTAGACATCAAATCCGGTGAACTCATCGCGCTGCTGGGCCCCTCGGGCTGCGGCAAGACCACCTTGCTGCGCATCATCGCCGGTCTGGAGTCAGCCGACCAGGGCACCATCCAGTTCAGCGGTGAAGACACCACCGATGTGCATGTGCGCAACCGCAATGTGGGCTTTGTTTTTCAGCACTACGCGCTGTTTCGCCATATGACGGTGTTCGAGAACGTGGCCTTTGGCCTGCGCATCAAGCCGCGCAAGGAGCGCCCGAGCGAAGCCCAGATTCGCGAGAAGGTGATGAGCCTGCTCAAGCTGGTGCAGCTCGACTGGATCGCAGACCGCTACCCCTCGCAGCTGTCGGGTGGCCAGCGCCAGCGTATTGCGCTGGCCCGCGCGCTGGCCGTGGAGCCCAAGGTGCTGCTGCTCGACGAGCCCTTTGGTGCACTCGATGCCAAGGTGCGCAAGGAGCTGCGCCGCTGGCTGCGCCGCCTGCACGATGAGCTGCATGTGACCAGCATCTTTGTGACCCATGACCAGGAAGAAGCGCTGGAAGTGGCCGACCGCGTGGTCGTGATCAACAAGGGCCAGATCGAGCAGGCCGGCACGCCGCAGGAAGTCTGGGACAGCCCGGCCAGCCCCTTCGTCTACGGCTTTCTGGGCGATGTCAACCTGTTCCATGGCCGCGCCACCGGCGGGCATACGGTGGTGGAGGGGGGCGTGCAGATCGATTCGCCAGAGTTCGCCTCGGCCAACAATGCCCAGGCACTGGCCTATGTGCGGCCCCATGAGCTGGATGTGGAGCGCTATTCGCCCGGCCAGGAAAAAGACGCCGATGGCCGCCAGCGCGGCATCGTCGCCCAGCTCGACCGCGCGATTGTGGTCGGCCCCATCGCCCGTCTGGAACTTATTGCCATTGGCGGGCACCAAGCCCAGGGTGCCGAGGCTTCGAACAGCGACAAACTCATCGAGGCGCAGATTTCTGCGCAGCAGTTCAAAGCCATGGGCCTCAAGGAAGGCGAGACGCTGGTGGTGACACCGCGCCAAGCCCGAGTTTTTCTCGATCAAGCAGCCAATATCTAGTGCCCTGACGCTCGCGCCTGCGCCTGAAGCTGTGAGACCCGGTTCTGCCCTTTGGGCGGGGCCGGTTTTCTGGTTTCAGGCCCCTGCAGGTCTGTACGCGTAAGATGGCGGGGTTGGCAGCATAAGGACATGACTTGAACTGGATCTGGAACGCACCGCGCCGCACTTTGGCGCTGATTTTTGTGGCCTGTGCGGCCATGATGGCCTTTGGCATGTATTTGCAGCACGTGGTGGGGCTGGAGCCCTGTCCGATGTGCATCGTGCAGCGCTACTGCCTGATTGCGGTTGGTGTGCTGGCGCTGCTGGGCAGCCTGCGGCCCTCGTCGGCCGGCTGGTGGAAGAGCTTTGGCGGCCTGGCGCTGCTGTTCTCGGTCTTTGGCGCCTTCACCGCAGCGCGCCAAAGCTGGCTGCAATGGAACCCGCCAGAGTTCGCCACCTGCGGGCGCGACTTCTACGGCATGATCGAGAACTACCCGATCAGCCGCTCGCTGCCGATGATTTTCCGTGGCTCGGGCGATTGCACGGCCATCGACTGGACCTTCCTGGGTCTGTCGATCGCCAACTGGTCCTTCCTCGCCTTTGCCGCATTCAGCATCGTGCTGCTGCTAGCCTTGTTCAAGGCCAAGCGCTGAGCTGCTGCGATCTGCCGACCAACGCCCCTTTCTAGGGGCGTTTTTTATGGCCGATTTGGGTGGATGACGGCTTGGCTGCCCTTTATCGCCAATGCGACTGGTGTGCGTGATAGCCAGCTTGTGCAGAAAAACGGCCGCACTAACATGCTGATCTGGCAGGCATCGAGACAGGCCCGATGGCCCGGCTCATTACAACGAACAAGCAACAAGGAGATCGCATGATCAGCTATGACGTCACCGGCTTTGGTGAACCCCTGGTGCGCAGCGAGCGCCCAACCCCCGTACCGACCGGAGACCAGGTGCTGGTGCGCATTGAGGCCGCAGGCGTGTGCCACTCGGACCTGCACATCTGGCATGGCGAATACGACCTGGGCAATGGCAAAAAGCTGTCGATGGCCGACCGTGGCATGAAGCTGCCCTTGACCCTGGGCCACGAAATTGCGGGCGAGGTGGTGGCGATGGGCCCGGATGCCAAGGGTGTCGAGATCGGCAAGCGCTATGTGGTCTTCCCCTGGCATGGCTGTGGCGAGTGCAAGGTCTGCAAGCGCGGTGACGAGAACCTGTGCCTGGCTGGCAAATCGATGGGCGTGTACCAAAATGGCGGCTACGCCGACCATGTGCTGGTCAACCATGCCTACTACCTGGTGGACATCGGCGACATGCCCGCCGAGCGCGCCGCGCCCTATGCCTGCTCGGGCCTGACGACCTACAGCGCGATCAAGAAGATCTCCCCCCAGGTGTTCAAGGACGAGAAGGTCGTGCTGTTTGGCGCTGGCGGCCTGGGCCTGATGGCCATCTTGCTGATGAAGGCCATGGGTGGCGCCGGCGTCGTGGTGGTCGAGCCCGATGCCAGCAAGCATGCGGCGGCATTGAATGCAGGCGCCGATGTCGTCATCGATCCCAAGTCGGCGGACTTTATCGCGCAGGTCAAGCAGGCTGCCGGTGGTGCCGTCTGGGCCATCATTGACTGCGTGGGCTCGAGCCAGACCGTGCAGCAGGGCATCGACATGCTGACCAAGGGCGGCCACCTAGTGCAGATTGGTCTGTTTGGCGGCCATGTGGACCTGCCCACCCCCACGCATGCGATCCGCGCCATTACCTACCAAGGCACCTATGTGGGCAACCTGGGTGATCTGCGCGAACTGATCGCGCTGGTGCGCGACAAAAAACTGAGCCCGGTGCCAACGACCTGCATGCATTTCAGCAAGGCGTTCTCCGCGCTGGTGGCGCTGGAGCAGGGCAAGGCCGTGGGGCGCCTCATGCTGACCCCCAACGAGGAAGCGGTGGCCTGATTCTCCGGCCGCTGAACCCGATCGCCACGGACCAGGCCGTGGCCATGCAAAAAGTCCGCGAATGCGGACTTTTTTTCGTGGAGCGGCAGGCGCTTATTCTTGCGTCTCCAGGGTCGGCACGGAGCCGGACTTGACGACGATCTGGAAAGGGCCGACGCTGACCTGGTCACCCGCATACAGAACCTGACGCTTGACACGGCGGCCGTTGACAAAGATGCCATTGGTGCTGTCATGGTCCTCGACCATCAACAGGCCAATATAGTAACTAAAGGCCCCATGGTCGCGGCTGATGCTCGGGTCGCTCAGGAAAAGACCGCTGCTCGGACCTCGGCCGATGGCCGTGCAACCGCGTTCCAGCTGGATGGCGCGGGGAGGGGATTGCAGATCAGAGCGAACAAGGATTTCCGGCAACATGGTGAGCTCCTAGAGGAACTGGCTATTAAAAGGTCTGGGCGGATTATGCATCTATTATTCGCTCACAATTGATACACATTGCCAATCATTGTCATAGCTGCGGCCAATGCGCAAAAACTATGAAAAAAACCAAATAAAAACAAAGAATCTAAAAGATGGGTGGGCGATTGTAGGGGTTCGTACCCGTCCTCGGTGCCGGCTTTGTGGCAATCCCTACTCTTTTGCTCGGCGGCCTGGGTCTTGTTTTGGCCCCGGTCATCGGTCGCTCAGCAGCGAGCACGCATCTGCTGCCTCGATAGGCGGGTGGACAAGCTTGATACTTACGCTGTGCACCATCCGCACCCTTTATCACCATTGCCCAGCAGCCCGCATATGCAAGGAATACGCTGTCCGATAACAAGCGGCTGTAAGCCTTTCCCCACTGCTGAATCGCCCCGGGTTTCCTAGACACCTCTGAGCCTCAAATCTGAGGCCCAATAGGAGGTGCCATGACGAACAAG
>NZ_JBBGZC010000022.1:0-46577 GCF_037479395.1 Comamonas sp. MYb21
CAGGGCTATCGCCCATCGAGTTTGAACAGCGCCATTCCCAACGGCTCAAGAGTGTCTAGCCAAGTCGGGGCGATTCAGAGGCAAGATTGGCTCGTTCAACAGAGCACCACTTGCCGAGATGGGTGATTTCTTCGTGAACCGGAGCCTTGACCAAAACGCCTAACCTGCCTGCGATATCGGCCAGCGTCGAGTTGGATTAATTGGTTAGGCGCTCTTCGTGTCGGGTGCCAAGAGGTCCAATCTGAAAAGCAGCGCTCCACCCCCAAGACAAGGCCAGAGTTCCGAGCGCTATCCACTGCAAAAATACCTTTGAAAAATTCATGCTGTCCCCCCTCGGCGAGCATTATGGAGAGTGCGCGCCGAAGGAAACAAGGGAGGAATTACCGAGATACTCAACCAGCACTTAGCTGCCGCATCCCAGACGATCCTTGAACCCCTCGATACACGGCATCCCGCAACTCCGTCACAAACCGCCCCGACATGCCCTCGTACAAGGTATTCGTCAGGGCCACCGCCGTCAACCCTCGGGGCCGGTCCACCCACCAGGCATGGCCGTAAGCGCCGCCCCAGCGCCAGGTGCCTGGCGATTCAGGCGACTGCGCCAGCGCAGGATCGCGCAGCACCGAGAAACCCAAGCCAAACCCCAAGCCCGGGCCAGCCGCCAGATCTTGGCCCTGGGTTTGGTCGCGAGCCATCTCGGCGATCAGCTGCTCGGGCAGCCAGCCATCTTGGCCAGTGCGCAATGCTTCCAGCAGGCGCAGCACATCATCCGCTGTGCCGACCATGCCGGCGCCGCCGGAGGGAAAGGCGCCCGCATCCAAAGCGCGGGATGGGCTGTAGCGGATGCCCACCGTACCGTCAAAGGGGGCCACTACCTCGCCTTCCTGCAAGCGGTGGGGCACGGGGCCGCTGTTGACGTAAGGCGTTGCCAGGCGCGCGGCATCGCGGCAGACAAAGCCGGCATCGGCCATGCCCAAGGGCTGCGTGACCAGTGCTTCCACTACCAGCGGCAAGCGGGTGTTGCACACCGCTTCGACCAGGGCGCCCAGCACATCCACCGCCAAGGAGTAGCCCCAGCCGGTGCCGGGCTCGTAGAGCAGCGGCACGCTGGCGATGCGGCGCAGGTTCTCCTGCAGATCGATGCCGCTGGCATCCATGCCATCGGACACGCTGGCTTGGGCATACGGCCCTTGGTCGTCCGCCTCAAAAAAGCGGTAGCCCAGGCCGGCGGTGTGGCTCAGCAGCTGGCGCAGGCTGATGCGCGCCTCGCGCCCATCGGGCAAGCGGGGGCGAAAGACCGGCAGCCAGGTGGTGATGGGCTCGTCCAAGGCCAGACGCCCATCGGCGACCAGCCGCATCACCGCAGCGCTGACGACGGGCTTGCTGACGGAGGCCCAGCGAAACACGGTGTTCTCGGCCATCGCGGTGCGCGCCTCCCGGTCTGCCCAGCCTGCTGCGATGCGGCACAGCGCCTGGCCATGCCGGTAGACCAGCACCACGGCGCCCACCAGGCGCTGCTCGGCCAGAGCCCTATGCAACACATCGGCAACCGGCGCCCACGGCCCAGTCAAGCCAATAACTCCCTGCTGCACACCGCTGCCGGGTGCGCCAGAAACTGAAAAATCCATAGCATCGCTACCTTGGTTGGAACACAGCCATTAGCTTAGGCAGCCTGCGATCCCAGAAAAACCAGGATAGAGTTCCATACTTTCAGGACATTGATGTCCGCAATGGGCCCTGGCCATACGGGCCGAGTAACGCAGGTGAGAACCCATGGATAGCCTCAACGCATTTACGGTGTTTGTGCAGGTGGCAGAGACGCGCAGCTTTACGGCAGCGGGCCGGTTGCTGGGTATTTCTGCCTCGGCCGTGGGCAAGAGTGTGGCGCGGCTGGAAGACAAGCTGGGCGTGCGCCTGTTCCACCGCAGCACGCGCAGCATTACGCCGACGGCCGAAGGCCTGCTGCTGCTGGAGCGCAGCAGGCGCATCCTGGCGGAGATCGAGGCGGCGCAAACGGAGCTGTCGCAGGCCTCATCGGCACCCCGGGGCCGGCTGCGCGTGAGCCTGCCCTTGGTGAGCACCTTGGTGCTGCCGGTGTTGGCCGATTTCATGCGCGACTACCCCGATATCCAGCTGGACCTGGATTTTTCTGACCGCCTGGTGGATGTGGTGGAAGAAGGCTTTGATGCCGTGGTGCGCACCGGCGAGCCTGCCGATTCGCGCCTGGTGGCCCGCAAGCTTGGCCATTTCAAGATGCTGCTGGTAGCGTCGCCAGGCTACCTGGCCGCCCACGGCACCCCCCAGAAGGTGCAAGACCTGGCCTCTCACCGCTGCATGCATTTCCGCTGGCCCTACAGCGGCAAGCTGGAGGCCTGGCCGCTTCCCGCAGCGAACGATGGCGAGCCCGTCAACCTGCCAGTATCCATGGTCTGCAACAACATTGAAACCCGCGCTTGCTTTGCGTTGCAGGGGCGCGGCATCGCCTGCCTGCCGGACTTTGCCATCGGCGACGCGCTGGCCGATGGCAGGCTGGTGCAGGTCATGCCCGGGCTGGCCGAGCGCACAGGGGTGTTCCACATTCTGTGGCCTGCAGGCCGGCATGCATCACCCAAGGTCAGGGCGCTGGTGGACTATCTTTGCGCGCGGATGTTTGCGGCTGCGGATACGAAAACGCTGCCCGGCGGGGCAGGCCAACGGCACGCTTGATCGCTGATGCGCTGCGCAGCCTTTGCCCCGATCGCCCTCGCCTGCCCATGCCGATGCGCATGCGTTGCGCTGTGCTTATGCGGATACGGAGACAGACGCGTCCTGGCTCTGCAAATAGTCCAGCATCGCACGCAATTTAGGCGGTATGTGCGGCCCCGGGGCATGCAGGGCATAGGCCATGCGCGGGGCGTAGCTGCCGGCCAACTGCCAGTGGGGCAGCACCTGGACCAGGCGGCCATCCGTCAGATGGCTGCGCGCGACAAAATCGGCCATCAGCGCGATGCCAGAGGCAGCGCCGTGCTGCAAGGCATTGAGCAAGCCCTGGCTGCTGGCAATGGTGATGGGGGTGTTCAGCCGCAGCTTGGTGGCAACCGTATTGGGCGCATCGGCTGGCACCAGCTCCACCAGGTTTTGGAAGGGGCCGTAGCCCAGGCTCATGCAGGGGTGGGCGAGCAGATCCTGTGGTTGGGCGATCGCCTGCCGGGATTGCAGATAAGCGGGATGCGCCACCAGGACATAGCCCACGCGCTGCAGCGGCCGGGCCACCATGGCGGGCGGTAGCGCATCGGCCGCAGTGATGCGGATCGCCAGATCCAGCCCTTCGGCGGTCAGGTCGGCCATGGTGTCGCTCATGCTCAGTTGCACCTGCACGTCGGGAAAGCGCGCGCAAAAGCCGGGCAGCAGCGGTGCCAGCCACCAATCGCCAAACACCAAGGGGGCGTTGATGCGCAAGATGCCCTGCGGCTGCTGGCGGTGGGCCGTCGCACGCGATACCGCCTGCTCGGCGCTGTGCAGCATCAGCAGGCAATCGGCATGCACGGCCGCCCCCACCTCGGTCAGCGACAGAGACCGCGTCGTGCGGTGCAGCAGCTTGACGCCCAGTGCCGATTCCAGCCGGCCGACGCTGCGGCTGACAGCGCCGGTGGTGAGGCGCAACTGCCGCGCCGCACCCGCAAAGCTGTGCTGGGCGACAACCTGGACAAAGACCTGCATATCGGCAAGCGGGAGGGTATCGGGGCTCATGGCATCTCAGTGTTGATTTACAGACAATAATAAATTGAATCAAAGCCGTATTGTTTAATGATTGCGCATGCATGACCATCGGAGCCATTGACTCCAGCGAGATACCGCAATGCACTCCCCCAGCGCAGCAGCCATGCCCCAAGCGGCAGCCAACCCCACCCACAGCCGCAGCAGCGGCGGCACCTGGCGCATGGTCGCCGCCATGGTCTTGTCGGGAACGATTGGCCTGGCCGTCATCGAGAGCGGTTTGCCGGTGGAGCGCGTGGTGCTGCTGCGCTGCTTGCTTGGAGCACTGGGCCTGGGGCTGTGGCTATGGTGGCAGCGGGCCTGGGTGCGGCCGGACCGGCGGGCCTGGGCGGCGATGCTGATCGGCGGCCTGGCTTTGGTGGCCAACTGGGTGATGCTGTTCCACGCCTATGCCTATGTGGGGATTGCGATTGCCACGGTGGTCTACCATGTCCAGCCCTTCATGCTGGTGCTGGCCGCCGCCTTAGGGGGCGAGGCCATGGGCGGGCGCAAGCTGCTGTGGATGCTGCTGGCACTGGCGGGCGTGGTGCTGAGCAGTGGGCTGGGCAGCGAGGCCGCTGCCACCATCGCCGCGCAGGCGAGCGCGCCGGTCTGGGGCATTGTGCTGGCGCTGCTGGCCGCCGCCCTCTACACCGTGACGGTGGTCAGTACGCGGCGCGTCCAGGGCATTGCACCGGCGCAAATTGCCATGGTGCAGATGCTGGTGGGAGGCGCTGCACTGGCCCTGTGGTCGGCGCCGATGTTGATGCAGGTCGCGGGGCTCGGCGCCCAGCTACCATCGGCCAAGACGCTTGTCTGCGTGCTGGTCTTGGGCCTGCTGCACACCGCGCTGATGTACGGGCTGATGTATGGCGCCTTTCAGCGCCTGGGCCCGGCCGCCATTGCGATGCTGAGCTTTATCTACCCGGCAGTGGCCCTGGCCGTGGACCTGCTCTGGTTTGGCGCCCACCCCAGCACGTTCCAATGGTGGGGCATGGGCTTGATTGTGGCGGCGGTACTGGGCTTTCGCTGGCAGGATCTGCGGGGCAGAGAACGATCCATATAGATGCTTGCTTGGGGCTGAATCCAGACTCGTCCGATCCGCCGCACTGTCTTCGCCGGCAAGAGGTCAGGCTCGCTCTCAAACGACGCCTTTGGCCCCATCCCCATCCGCTGCCAGCTTACGGAGCAAGAGTTTTGCAGAGACTGGTGGGTACCGCCGGGTCCATATAGTTGGCTGTTCACTCCACCAGCCCCATCGGCAGCCAAGTCTTTTCATCCATGGCTTTTGAGGGTAATCAAGGTCTTTTTGACCTGCCCCCGGTAGGACAGCTCGTCGCCGTCATAGGCTGGCCGCTCCTTCCAGGTCTGGCGGGCTGGCGGTGCGTCTTCCGAGTAGGAGATGCGTTCAGTCTCCAGCCGTGATTTCTGGATATCCGACATCTTGGAGGGCTTGGCCTTTAGGTTGAGTTTCATGACCCGTTGATCCTGTTCAGTGCGGGGGTAGAGAGTCCGTATCGCGGGTATCTCATCGCCCCCGTCTTCATTCCGTAATGAAATAGATTTCGTGCAAGCGCTCTGCCACACGCCGCTCGGCCTGCAGGCGATAGCCTTTGGCTTTCCAGATATCGACCTCTACTGTGGTCTGATTTTTGGCAACCCGCCGCGTGTTTCTGGCACCCAGTCGGCCCAGATAGATGTCGTAAAACGTCTCCATCCCTACTCCTATAAAAAGGCAAGCGCCGATGCTGGCAGGCGGGCTGAGAATGGGAACATGCAGACCTCCGGCCTCGTGGGGCACACCAGGAAGGATTGCCTCGCCCCACGGTACTCCTTTTAATGACCTTAAACCGCACAACCCCAAAATCTCTTGCGGGCGCGGGCAATCCAACCGCCCGATTCCGTCCTGGCCTGGACGGAGGAGATTGCTTTTCGGCTTGTCGCACTTGGTTTTCTCGCCGCTCCATGCCCGGCAGAAACGGCTGATTGGAAAGCGCTAATCACCGCTGGAAATGCCGAGTTTGGCGGTGCATCCAACCGTGCTGAAAGCAAGAAATGCTGCTATGAGATCTCACCAAACGTCCATGGACTCGCATCTGCGCCCAGCTCCCGCGTAACCAGGCATTCCCTGCCTCCAGCCGTGGCCTGAACGCGGGCTTGCGCAATCCGCTCGCCCTCCTTGGGTGGAATAAAGCGGCACCCGCGGCCATGCCACAGCCCCGGGCTTTGCCGCCATCGCGGGATTATTGAAAATTATTGACCCGCATCAAATGCCACATCAACCGCATCTACCGCGATGCAGGCATTCATCATAAAAATATTTTATCCTCTGAGAACCGCTTCACCCCTATGGATATTCACTTAATTAAATTCCAGATAGCCATTTGATTGGAATTATCTAAACTAAGATATTCGTTACCGCAGTAATGCAAGAAATATGCATTTTTCTGCTGCGATTCTTTTTGCTTTGCGATATAAGTGGCGTGTCCGCATTTATTTTTGAGGAAATTTATGAGCTTGCTATCCAGAAATATGGCCTACGCCGCGTGTGTAATGGTGGGAGGGCTTGCAGCAGCCCCCGCTTGGGCGGCTGATTGCGTCAGCGGTATCAATACCGCCAATTGCAGCGTACCGGCAGGCTCGAGCTCGGTCGTGATCGAAGTCTGGGGCGCTGGGGGTGGATCGGGAGGCGGTGATGTTGGCATCGATGGCGGTGGTGGGGGTGGCGGTGGCGCCTATTGCAAGGGCAGCTTCAGCTTGGCCGCTGGCGCGGAGCTGACCATCAGCACGGGCACGGGTGGCACTAGCAGCGGCCTCGATGGCACAGCAGGTACAGCATCGACCGTCAGCTGGACGGGCGGCTCCATCAGCGCCGCCGGGGGCGAAGGCGCGACAGGATCGACTGGAGGCGCGGGCGGAGCGGCTTGCAGCGGTGCAGGATTGACCGGTTTCTCTGGCGGCGCAGGCGCAGCGGGCGCCCCTACGCCCTCCGTGGAAGGCGGCGGAGGCGGCGGCTCTGCGGGCTCCGCCGCCGATGGCCAGCCTGGCCTGGGCTATGTTGGCGGCATCGCCGTGGCCGATGGCGGCAGGGGCGGCAATGAAGAAGCCCCTGGCAGCGCGCCCGGCGGCGGCGGCGGCGGCAGCCGCGTGGGCATCGGCTTTGATGGCGGTGCCGGTCAAGTCAAGCTGAGCTTTGTCGCAGCTCCCGTGGCCAGCCCTACTGCCGTACCCACCCTTGGCCAGTGGAGTGTTCTTGCACTGAGCGGGACACTGGCCGTCGCCGGCTTGGCAGGTCTGGGCCGCCGCAAACGCCAGTAAATCCTGGACAGGAGGCAATGGGCAGCGCGGAGGCTGCCCTGCATCCTCGGTGTGGCGCTCGCCACGCTCTTGACAAAGAAATTTATCGAGCACCGTAGTGGGCAAGCAACTCAGCGCTCCGGACAAGCCAGTGGAGACGCCAGAATGCTGTCGATGCGCTTCAAGCCTCCGCCCTCGATGGGATGTGAGGAAGGCGAGGCCATACCTAAAACACCACTACGGTAGAGAGATGCTCTTCAATATTGACCTGAAAGCGATTCTGATTGCATTTGCCGTGAGTTACGGCGCAGTCACGCTGCTGCTGCAAAACATCACATTTGCGCTACTGACCGCGTTGTTGCCCGATACCGCCCTCTATGGATTCGCCCCACTTTTTCTCCTCGCGCTGTTCCTGCTGTTTACCCCCGTGCTCTCGGGCTATGTCGTGGCCAAGTTGGCTCGCAACCGGCCGCAACGCCATGTGTTGCTGAGCGCACTGCTGGGTGCCGCGTTGTATGCGATTTTCAGCAAATCTCATTCCCTGGTCTGGGCCTCTATCCCTTTGGTCTTGACCTGGCTGGGCCTCGCCCTCCTGGCCTGGAAGAACAAACGCCACTAGTTATGCACGCTTCAAGATGGCCTTGTTTTGCCAGAGGCCCCGCGCTCGGCATACACAATAGCCAGCCCCATCACCACCACGCCCACCATCTGCAGCGCTCCCAGTCTGTGGCCAAAATACTGCCAGTCCACCACGATCGCGATTGCCGGGTAGACAAACTGCAGCACCGCAATGCGCCCCGTCGGTAGCCGGGACATGCCGGTGTAGATCAAGGCATAGGCGGTGGCGGTATGCACCAGGCCCAAGGCAGCAAGCCATGCCCAGGAGGCACCCCAGGCCGGCCAGCCTTGCGTGGCGGGCGCCAGCCACAGCACGGCGCTGCCGACGGCGCATTGCCACCAGGCCAGCACACCGGCTGGCATAGCACGCAGGCGCCGCGCAATGACGGTGACCGCAGCGGTCAAAAATGCACCCAGCAAGCACATGCCCACACCCCACCAGTACTGCGGCTGGGCGCCCTGCTGCGATGCGGCCTGCTGCAAAACACCGGTGGCCAGCACCAGCCCGAGCATGGCCAGCGCGACTGCGGCCACCCTGTGCCTGCCCGGCTGCTCGCCCAGGCACAGCGCGCCGAGCAGCAACACCCACATCGGCTGCATATGGAACAGCACCACCGCTACCCCGGCGGAGATGCGCTCCATCGCCGCGAAGAACAGCACCCAGCCGAGCACCATCAAGGCGCTGGCCAGCAGCACCCAGCCCGCCGTGCTGCGCGCCAGCCGCAAAGCATGCAGCTGCCGGCGCCACAGCAGCCAGGCCGTCAGCCCCAAAAGCCCGAATGCGCAGCGGAACCAAGTCGCCGTCAGCGCCCCGGCCTGGGCCATGTGTACAAAAATGCCGATGCTGCCCAGCAGCGCACTGCCCAGCACAAAGGGCAGCAGGCCGCCGAAGGCCTCGCCTGTCGTGGCAGATGCCGTGCGTGACGATGGGTCCATGTTTGCAGCGGTCATGCGCGCTGGCTGGGATATTGGCTCATGGCCGCCAGTGTGCTGCGCGGGCAACTTATCGAAAAGCGCATAATTCATGCATCAGCTATTCGTTCATCGAAACCTCATGCCCGCAAGCTCGCAAGACCTTCAGATGGATTGGCTCAAATGCTTTGTCGCGGTGGTCGATACCGGATCGCTCTCGGGCGCAGCCGGCGAGGTGCACCGCTCCCAGTCTGCGGTCAGCATGCAGCTCAAAAAACTGGAGGCGGCTGTCGGCCACTGCCTGCTCGAGCGCGACAGCCGCAGCCAGCAACTCACCGCCGAAGGCCAGCGGCTGCTGGGCTATGCGCGGCGCATTCTGGATCTGCACAGCGAGGCACAGTTTGCGCTGCAGGGCGATGCACTGAGCGGCAGCGTGCACCTGGGGGTGCCCGACGACTATGCGGCCAGGTACCTCACGCCCGTGCTCAGGCGCTTTGCCCCCCGCCACAGCGGCGTGGAGATCGTGCTCAGCTGCGAGCAATCGACCGCACTGATTCCCCGTGTGGCAGCTGGCGACCTGGATCTGGCGCTGGTGTCGCGCGACCACGCACGCCGGGGCACCCTGCTCTTTCATGAGCCCATGGTCTGGGTCGGCTCCGAGCACTTTGCGCTGTGGCGGCGGGACCCGCTGCCCATCGCGGTGTATGAAGAAGCCAGCCTGGCACGACGCGGCGCGCTGCACTCGCTGGCCCTGCAAGGGCGCCAGCACCGCGTGGTCTACAACAGCTCCAGCCTGGCCGGGCAGATTGCGGCGGTGGAGAGTGGCCTGGCCGTTGCGGCACTGACCCAGTGCAGCGCCCCGCCCCATCTGCAGGTGCTGGGCAGCAAGCATGGGCTGGGCCCCTTGGCACCGATGGAGGTCGCCGTCTACCGCAGCAAGGAATCACGGCGCTCCAAGGCGGTAGACAGCTTGTACCAGCTGCTGGTGCATACGCTGAGGCAGGCGCAAGGGCCGGCGTAGTCCCAGCCAAGTGCCGTGGCGAGCGATGAATTTGGAATTCATATAAAATTCATGAATTATTCAAACCCCCTGCTATGCCTAGCCCCTCACCCCAGCCTTTGAACGATCTGCAGCAGGCCATCGAGCGCGCGCTGGCCGGTGGCCCGCGCTCTGGACAGCAGCTGGTAGAGGCGCTGGGCATCAGCCAGCCAACGCTGTCCCGAGCTATTCGCGAACTATCGGCCCGCGTCACCATGTTCCGCGAGCCGGGCCAGCGCACGCCCCAGTACGCCTTGCTGCGCAAGCTGCCATTGGGGCTCAAGCCGCGCCAGCGCGTGTACCGCTTTCTCTCCAGCGGCCACATCGTTCCCTATGCGGATCTTGAATTTCTCGTGGGTGGCGGCACGCTCGAGCGTGGGGATGCGAGCGCCATTCGTCTCTACGAAGGCCTGCCCCCCTATATGCTGTTTGCTGCGCCATCGGGGTTTCTGGGCCGGCAGCTCGCACAAACGGCCGCCCTGCAGCAGCCCTTCCCCGCCAGCTTGCGCGACTGGAGCGACGACCACCGCATTGCGTTTCTGTTCACCCAAGGGATGAATCTGCCGGGCAACCTGATCTTTGGCGATATCCCTTTGCAGCGGGAAATGGATTTGCTGCGCCAGCCCCGTCCAGAGGCGCAAGACAAGCTCGACGTGTATGTCGCGCTGGCGCAGCAGCTCAAGAACGAATCCTATGGCTCAAGCGCCGGCGGCGAGCAGCCCAAGTTTCTTTGGGTGGCCGAAGACACGGGATCGGTGATCGTCAAGTTCGCGCGCAGCGGCAGCCGCATGGCAGAGCTTCTGCCGCTTGAGCACCTGGCGCTGGCATCATTGGCCAACGTGGGTGTGCCCACCGCCAAGACCCAGCTGCTGGCGCGCGGCGAGTTTGTGTTTTTGGAAGTGCAGCGCTTTGACCGCGTTGGCAAGCAAGGGCGCCTGGGCATGCTCTCGGCCGGCGCCGTCGACGACGAGTTCTTTGGTGCGCGCGATACCTGGCCCGAGTTCGCCGCACGCTGCGTGAACGCAGACTACTTCAGCCCCCAGCATGCCGAGCATGTGGCCGTGATGGCCGCGTTCAGCGAGCTCATTGGCAATACCGACCGGCATTTCGAGAACATTTCGCTGCTGATTGGCGACGACGGCGAGTATCTGGGCATTGCCCCGGCCTACGACATCCTGCCGATGCGCTACGCCTCCATCGGCGGCGGGCTGGACCCCGAGCTGGTACCGATCGAGCCCAAGGTCAGCACCATTGGCGCCATCCCCAAGGTGTGGAGCCTGGCCGCACGTGCGGCCGATGCCTTCTGGGAAGCGGCCAGCGATGCCCAGCTGGCAGCACCGACCTCTGCGGCCATGCGGGCGCTGGCGCTGCGTAACCGCGAGGTCGCGCGGGCGTTTGCAGCGCCGCTGTTGCCGTCGCCATAAGTAAGTTCAGAGGCTCTGGCGCAGCCACCTCTTGCCCAGGCAAGCCTTACTGCACCTCTGCCTTCTGCTCCACCCGCCCAAACCGCTCATAAATCGACTGCCCCCCCGATAGCAGATCGGTCTGGATCGCTACGCGCGCGGCATGCGGGTCGTTGCGGCGCAGGGCTTCGACAACGGGGTAGTGGTGGTCGATCATGCTGCGGCCTCCTTCGCTGTAGCTCTGGGCGATCAGCGGGCCCATCTTGAGCCACAGGCCGTACAAGATATCGGACAGCAGCGGCATGCGGGCCAGCTGGCACAGCGCAAAGTGAAAATCCTGGTTCAGCGCAATCGCCTGGGCAATATCACCGCGCCGCACCGCGTCCTCGTTGTGCTGCACCTGCTCGGCCAGGCGCTGCACTTCGTCAGGCGTGGCGCGCAGGGCGGCCTGGCTGGCGGCCATGCCTTCGAGTTCCACGCGGATGTTGCGGATCTCCAGGTACTCGTCCAAGGTCAGGCGCCGCACGCGTATATCGCGGGGGCTGAGCATCACCAGCACGCCGTGCTGCACCAGGCGCAGGATGGCATCGCGCACGGGCGTCACGCTGGTGCCCATTTGCGCGGCCAGCTCGCGGATCTTGAGACGCTCGCCTGGCAGCAACTGCCCTTTGACCAGCGCCTGCGCCAGCTGGGCATAGATCTGGTCGCCCTTGCTCTCGGTGTTGACGCTCTCGAACCTGTCTGCCATCTGCCATTGCTCCTCGCGATTCTTGTTGTGATGCAGGTCTGCCAAGGCGGTGCTGACCGCCATGCCATGCAGCAAGATGCATCATAAGCCTTCATAGCCGCATGCAGGTTTACCCCGATGCTATTGAGCAAAGTTGCTGTTTAAATCTCTTCACCCCATTTTTGATGCATCAAACATCAAATTAAGCAAAACGCTGCCTTGACCGGACTGATCGCCCTCTGCGCCAGTGCTGTCCAAGCAGCGCGCCCTTGCACCACCGGCCGCCGCATTCCATGAACAGCTCCCCTTTTGCCCCTACCGCCTTTGCCGAACCGAATGAATCGGACGCCTTGGCGCAAGCCAGCCAGGCCTTTTTGACGGCCGTGCCCCAGGTCAGCGCTGAACAGGCGCAGGCATTGGCCTGGGAAGCCTATGGCATCCAAGGCAATGCGCAACCCCTGTCCGGAGAGCGGGACCGCAACTTTCTGGTCCGCACAGCCGATGGCAGCGCCGTGACCCTCAAGTTCATCAGCGCGGCCGAATCCTTGGCAGAAACAGAGATGCAGATAGCGGTGCTCAAGCACCTGGCAGACCGCTGCGCCGTGCCGGTGCCACTGCACCATCCGCTGCGACTGCCCACCGCTACCCAAGCCAGCGCCAGCGCCCACACCCGCCCCCCCACCGGCCACGAAACCGGCCACGAAACCAGCCCCGATTGGCTGGACTGGCGCAGCCAGGCGGGCGAGCATTTGCGGGTGCGCTGCTACAGCTTTCTCGATGGCAAGGCGGGCGGTGACCTGCAGCGCAGTGCCACCGCCTGGCAGGCCTGGGGCTTGGCGATTGCCCAGTTGCATGGGGCCTTGGCAGACTTTGCCCACCCGGCCACCGAGCGCCCCTTTTTATGGGATGCACGCCGCGCACCGCTGCTGCGCCCCTGGCTGGAGGTGGTGGGCGATGCGCAACTGCGCGCGCAGATTGCAGCGTTCTGGGCCGTGTTTGAGCAGCGGCTGGCACAGCTGGGCCCGCAGCTGCCCACGCAGACCATCCACAACGACCTCTCGCCCAGCAACCTGCTGGCGAGCGACGACGGCCTGGGCATTGCCGGCGTGCTGGATTTTGGCGACATGCTGCTGGCTCCGCGCGTGGCCGATCTCGCGATTGCCGCCTCTTACCAAATGCCGCTGACCGATGCACCCGATGCCGCGCTGGCCGCCATGCTGGCCGGCTATGAAAGCCTGCTGCCACTGACGGCTGCTGAGCATGCGCTGCTGCCCGACCTGATCCTGGCGCGGCTCACGCAGCGCATGGTGATTACTGCCTGGCGCGCCCGCCTCTACCCCGACAACCGCGTCTATATCCTGCGCAGCCAGGCCACGGCCACGGCCTTGTTCCGCCGCATGATTGGCGGCTGGCTGCAAGCCCATGGCGCGCAGGCCGACCACCGTGCCGACACCCACCCCACCGCCGCCTGACCCCACCTGGAGCACCTCCCGATGCCAACCCTCTCCGCCGACGACCAGCGCCTGCTTGCGCGCCGCCAAAGTGCGCTGGGCCCCTCTTACCGCCTGTTCTACGATGAGCCGCTGCACCCGGTGCGCGGCGAAGGCGTCTGGCTGTTCGATGCCGATGGCCGACGCTATCTGGA
Organism: Comamonas sp. MYb21; assembly: GCF_037479395.1. Classification (NCBI taxonomy): domain Bacteria; kingdom Pseudomonadati; phylum Pseudomonadota; class Betaproteobacteria; order Burkholderiales; family Comamonadaceae; genus Comamonas; species Comamonas sp. MYb21. The sequence goes on from NZ_JBBGZC010000022.1 coordinate 13,377, forward strand.
CGCCTACAACAATGTGCCGGTGGTGGGGCATGCCAACGCAGCGGTGAACGCGGCACTCATCGCGCAAAGCCAGCTGCTCAACACGCACACCCGCTACCTGCATGACAACGTGGTGCAACTAGCGGAGCGGCTGCGCGCGCTTTTCCCGGCAGCGCTGGACACCAGCGTGTTCACCTGCACCGGCAGCGAGGCCAATGACCTGGCCTTGCGCGTGGCGCAAGAATTTACCGGCCGCCGGGGCCTGATCATCACCCGCCATGCCTACCATGGTGTGACCATGGCACTGGCCCAATGCTCGCCCTCGCTGTGCCCGCCAGCAGACCATGTCGAAGTCATTGATCCGCCCGCGTTCCCGGGCGTGGATGCCCAGGCCGCTGCAGCGGCCTTCGCCCAGCGGGTCGATGAGGCCGCCGCCGCGCTGGAGGCGCGTGGCACGCCGGTCAGCGCCCTGCTGCTCGACACCGTGTTTGCCAGCGATGGCGTGCATATTGATGCCGCGCCTATTTTGCAAGCCGCCGCCCAGGCGGTGCGCAGGCGTGGGGGCCTGTTCATTGCCGACGAGGTACAAGGCGGTTTCTGCCGTACCGGCCGCTGGTGGGCCTTTGGCCGCGAATCCGTGGTGCCCGATATGGTCACCATGGGCAAACCCATGGGCAATGGCCACCCGATTGCGGCGCTGGTGCTCAAGACGCCGCTGATGGAGGTGTTTGGCAAGCGCTGCCGCTACTTCAACACCTTTGGCGGCAACACGGTATCGGCGGCAGTGGCCCTGGCGGTGCTTGATGAGCTGGAGCGCATCGATGCCCCCGCCCATGTGCGCCGCGTGGGCGGCCATCTGCAGCAGGCGCTGCAGTCGCTGGCAGCGCAGCACAGCGCCATCACCCAGATCCGGGGCGAAGGCCTGTACTGGGGCGTGCAGCTCGAGAGCGGCAGCCTGGCCAGCACCGTCGTCAACCACCTGCGCCAGGCCGGCGTGCTGATCAGCACCAGTGGCCCATTGGGCGATACGCTCAAGATCCGCCCGCCCTTGCCCTTTGAGACCGAACACGCCGATCTGCTAGCCGGCGCGCTCGATGAGGCCTTGCGGGCCCGGGTCTGAGGGTGCTGCCCATGCCCAGCGCAAGCACACCTGCCTCATCGCAGCCGGTGGCCCTGGTCAGCGGCGCCGGGCGCGGCCTGGGCCTGGCCATTGCGCAAGAGCTGCTGGCCCATGGCTGGCGCGTCAGCATAGGCACACGCCAACCAGTGCCGCAGCTGGCGGACCATGCGCCTGCGCAGCTGCAGCGCAGCCACTTTGATGCGCTCGACGCGGGCAGCGAAACCCGCTGGATCGCCGAGGCCGCCGCGTATTTTGGGCGCATCGATGCCATCGTCCACAACGCTGGGGTGCTGAGCACGGACAGCGTTTTGACGGCGAGCGATGCGGAGTTTGACCGGTTGATGGCCATCAATGTGAAATCACCGATGCGGCTGACGCGCCAGGTCTGGCCCTATTTGCAGCAGTCGCCCAATGGCAAGGTCGTCGTGATGGCGTCGCTTGCCGGCAAGCGGGTGCGGGCGCCCGAGGGCTCGCTCTACGCCATCAGCAAGCATGCGGCCCTGGCCTTGGCCCATGGCATACGCCACTGCGGCGGGGCCGACCGCATCCGCTGCACCGCCATCTGCCCGGGTTTTGTCGACACCGACATGGCCGATGGCGTGCAGCCTGCGCTGCGCGCCCAGATCAGCCAACCGGCCGACATTGCCACCCTGGTGCGCACGGTGCTGGAGCTGCCTGCCAGCGCCAGCGTGGCCGAGATCGCGGTGAACTGGCAGGTGGAGTCGCAGTACTAGCTTTGCCTCAGCGGGCCGTCCAGCTGCGCTACACTCAGCCGCTGCGGAACTTTCTGCACCCTGCCCAGTCTGAATCCACCATGCGTGCCTGTCTGTCCCTGTTGCTGATGCTGATGCTGGCCCTGCGCGGCCTCATGGGCGACGCCATGGCGATGGGGCTGGTGGCGCCGGTCATTCCGGCGGCCATCGCGGTGCACCACGCCAGCAGCATGGCGGACCATGCCGACATGGACACAGACCATGTGATGGCATCCAGCAGCCACGGCGGCAGCGGCAGCCAAGTCAGCGACCACAGCCAGCACGACCCGGCCCAGCATGGCGGCAGCTGCTCGGCCTGCGGCATCTGCCACTCCGCTGTGGATCTGTTCAACGGCGCGGGTTTTGCAGCCCTCGCCGCCCCCTCGCTGGCGCGCGCCAGCGGCAGCGCGCCCTTTGCCAGCGCCCTGCTCGCCCAAGCCTCCAAACCACCCATTTCCTGATCGCTGACACCCGAGGTGCGTCCGCATGGCAGCTGCCGTGCAGGCGACTTTTGACCAAGCTTTCAGGAGACTCCCATGCGCACTGTGCATGTCTTGCGCTGCCTTGCCGGCGCGGGCGGCCTGGCTGTTACCAGCTGGCTATCTGCCCAAACGGCGGCCCCGGCCGCCACCGACCCCAACGCGCCCACATCGGTGCTCCAGCACCGGCCCCTGGCCAAGAGCGGCAGCATTGTCGACGAGCCCGGCGACTGGCGCCAGGCCAATGCAGCGGTGGCTGCTTTTGGCCGTGGCCATGCCGACGTCATCGCCTGGGAAAAGGCCCAGGCGGGCCCCGGCAGCACCCAGGCCATGCCGGCCAGCCGGGTGGATGCCCACAGCCGTGAAGCGCATGGCGACCACAGCGCGCAGGGCCAGCCCCACGTGCAGGGAGGCCAGCAATGAAGCGCCTGAGCCTTCGCCTCTCGTCCCTCGCCAGCGCACTGCTGCTGGCCGGCTGCGCCAGCGTCTCGCCCGATGGGCTGCGCAGCGACGTGGCAAAACAACTGGAGGGCCGCCTGCCCGCCCAGGCCCAGCTGCCCGCAGCCGATGCACCCAGCCAGCAGTCGGCACAGACGCACATCGATGCCTGGCTGCAGCAGCCGCTGGATGCCGATACCGCCGTGCGCATTGCGCTGTTGAACAACCCGGGCCTGCAGCTCCAGCTGGCACAGCTGGGCATTGCCGATGCCCAGCGGGTGCAGGCCATCACCCTGCCCAACCCGAGCCTGACCTTGGGCTGGTTTCGCAACGGCCATGAGCGCGAGATCGAGCGCAAGCTGGGCTTTGGCCTGGTCGATCTGCTCACCCTGCCCTGGCGCAGCCGCTGGCAGGGCTGGCAGATGGAGCAGGCCACATTGGAGGCGGCGCAGCAAACCTTGCTGCTGGCCGCAGACACGCGCCGCGCCTGGTTGAATGCCGTCGCCGCCGAGCAGGCGCTGGCCGCCCACACCCGCATGCATGATGCTGCTGCGCTGGGCGGCGAGCTGGCCCGGCGCATGGCGGCCGTGGGCAACTTCAGCAAGCTCGACCAGGCGCGTGAGCTGGCCCAGCAGCAGCAAGCGGCCGCGCAGCTGCTGCGGGCCGAGCTGGCAGCGCAACAGGCGCGCGCGCAATTGGCCCAGCGCATGGGCCTGTGGGGCCCGCAGCTCGATTTTGTGCTGCCCCAGGCCCTGCCGCCGCTGCCCAAAACCGCCAGCGATTTGCGCAGCGGTGACGATGCCGAGGCCACCGCGCTGCGCGAACGCCTGGACCTGGGCGCACTGCGCCGCAACCTGGATGTAAGCACCGATCGCCAAGGCTGGGCCGCCTTGGGGGCCGTGTTTGGCGACATCGGCGCCACCTACAGCCGCGATACCAGCACCGAACGCGAGAGCGGCCACCAGGACCGCACGCGGGGCTGGGAGCTGGATGTGCCCTTGCCGCTGTTCGACTGGGGATCTGCCGCCAGCGCCATGGCGCGCCACCAGGTGCAAGCCAATGCGGCGCAGCTGCGCGAGAGCGCCATCCGTGCGCGCAGCGAGGCCCGCAGCAGCTGGCGCAGCTACCGCGCCGCCTGGGACCTGGCCCACCAGCAGCAAAGCGAAGTGCTGCCCTTGGCGCAGCTCGTGCAGCAAGAGACCATCTACCGCTACAACGGCATGTTGCTCAGCATCTGGCAGCTGCTGGCCCAGGCCCGCAGTACCACCCAGGCGGTGCTCACGGCCACCGAGGCGCAGCGCGACTTCTGGCTCGCCGAGACGGATCTGCAACTGGCGCTGAGCGGCACATCACCGCAACCCGCAGCCGCCAGCGTGCGCGCAGCCAGCAACAGCGCAGCGCCTGCCGCCCCCGCAACCCAACCACAGGGCCACTGATATGCAACGCCGTCAATTCTTCTCTGGCGCCGCCTCGGCCGTGGCCGCTGCCGCCGTCAGCCCGGTGGCCATGGCCGCCCTGCCCGAGCCCGTCATCCAGACCAGCGCCGATACCGCTGCGCCACTGGCGCCACCCAATGGCCGGCCCTACCAGCCGGTGGTCACCCTCAACGGCTGGACCCTGCCCTGGCGCATGAACGCTGGCGTCAAGGAGTTCCACCTGGTGGCCGAGGCCGTGGTGCGCGAGGTGGCACCGGGCTTTTTTGTCAACATGTGGGGCTACAACGGCCAGTCGCCCGGCCCCACCATCGAGGTGGTTGAAGGCGACCGGGTGCGCATCTTTGTCACCAACCGCCTGCCCGAAGCCACAACGGTGCACTGGCATGGCCAGCGCCTGCCCAATGGCATGGATGGCGTGGGAGGCCTCAACCAGCCCCATATCCCGCCGGGCAAGACCTTTGTCTACGAGTTCGAGGCGCGCCGCCCTGGCACCTTCATGTACCACCCACATTCGGACGAGATGGTGCAGATGGCCATGGGCATGATGGGCCTGTGGATCACCCACCCCAAGGGCCGCCACCCGCAGATCGCCGAGGTGGCGCGCGACTACGCCTTTCTGCTCAGCGCCTATGCAGTGGAGCCCGGCGCGATGACGCCCCGTGTGGCCGAGATGACGGACTTCAACATCTGGACCTTCAACAGCCGGGCCTTCCCCGCGATCACGCCGCTGGTCGCAGGCCTGGGCGAGCGGGTGCGCATCCGCGTGGGCAACCTCACCATGACCAACCACCCCATCCATATCCATGGCCATGAGTTTGAGGTGACTGGCACCGACGGCGGCCCGGTGCCGCGCAGCGCGCGCTGGCCCGAGGTGACCACCGATGTGGCCGTCGGCCAGATGCGCCAGATCGAGCTGATCGCCGACGAACCGGGCGACTGGGCCTTTCACTGCCACAAAAGCCACCACACCATGGGCGCCATGGGCCACGATGTGCCAACGATGATTGGCGTGGACCACAAAGGCCTGGTCGGCCAGATCCAGAAGATCGTGCCCGACTACATGCTGATGGGCGAGCGCGGCATGGGCGACATGGGCGCCATGCAGATGCCGCTGCCCGACAACACCTTCCCGATGATGACCGGCAAGGGCCCCTTCGGCAATATCGAGATGGGTGGCATGTTCACCACCTTCAAGGTGCGCCGGGGCCTGGCTGCGCAGGACTACCGCGACCCCGGCTGGTATGCCCAGCCCGCAGGCACCGTGGCCTACGAGTGGCAGGGCGCGCCGCTGGATGCGCAAGCGCCCCGCCAGAGCCTGCCCGGCACGGCGCCCGGCGCGCCCAGCGTCCACAAGCCCGCCGCTGGCAGCGGCCATGCCAACCATTGAACCCCGGAGTGATCCCATGAACACCATCCCAAAAATACTGGCCTGTGCGCTGCTGGCCAGCGCCAGCAGCGCCTTTGCCCATGGCAGCGAAAGCCATGCAGCCGCCCCAGCAACCGCCCATGCCACCCTGGCGGCCACCAAGGAACAAAAGGACTGGGGCATCGGCGGCGATCCCCGGCAGGCCACGCGCATCATCGCGCTGAACATGGGCGATGACATGCGCTTCTCACCCGCGCACTTCACGGTGAAAAAGGGCGAAACCCTGCGCCTGCGCGTCGTCAACCAGGGCCAGGTCATGCACGAGGTGGTGCTGGGCACCAAGGCCTCGCTTGCGCAACACGCGCAGATGATGCTCAAGTACCCCGGCATGGAGCATGCCGAGCCCTACATGGCCCATGTGGCGCCGCAAAAAAGCGAGGACCTGGTCTGGCACTTCAACCGCGCCGGCAATTTTGACTTTGCCTGCCTGATCCCCGGCCACTACCAGGCCGGGATGACGGGCACGTTTACCGTCACCGATTGACCCATACCAAGGACACCCCATGCAGCACCTCCACACCCACGACGGCACCCGCCGCCGCAGCTTGCAAATGCTGGCCGCTGGCCTGAGCACCGGTATGACCGCCGTATGGTCCGCGCTCGCGGCCAGCCCAGCCCTGACACCCATAGAGGTATGGAAAGACCCGAACTGCGGCTGCTGCAAGGACTGGATCACCTTGATGGAAAAAGCCGGTTTTAGCGCCACCGTGCATGACAGCGGCAACCAGGCAGTGCGCGCCAGGCTGGGGCTACCCCAGCACCTGGGTTCCTGCCACACCGCCGTGGTAGGCGGCTACCTGGTGGAAGGCCATGTGCCGCCCGCCGATGTACGCAAGCTGCTGCAGCAAAAGCCCAAGGCCCTGGGCATTGTCGTGGCCGGCATGCCGGTGGGCAGCCCCGGCATGGACGGACCCGCCTACGGCGGCCGCAAAGACCCGTTTGATGTGCTGCTGGTCAGCAAAACCGGAGCGGGCAGCGAGGTGACAACCCGCGTTTTCAGCAGCTACCGCGACTGAGCACACCACTATTTTTTTATAGACATTTGGAGCACTGAATGAACACCACCACTTCTACCCTCGCCGCCTTCACCCTGGCTTGCAGCCTGCTGACCCCAGCGCTGGCCCAGAACCATGCCGACCACGCCAGCCATGGCAGCGCAGCACCGGCCACCGCGCCCGCGGCGGCCGCCACGCCCGGCGCGGTGATGACTGCCGGCGAGATCACCCGCGTGGACAAGCGCGCGAGCAAGCTGACCATTCGCCATGAGGACATCAAGAACCTGGACATGCCGGCCATGACCATGGTGTTTGGCCTCAAGGACAGCACGCAGGTGGCGCAGTTCAACCCGGGCGACAAGGTACGCTTTCATGTGCAGAACGAAGGCGGCAGCCTGACGATCACCCGCATTGAGCGGGCCGAATGATCGCAGCTGGCACTATCCGGCCCCGTCTGGCCCTATCTGACCCTATGGCACCCCAGATCCAGCCAGATCTGGGGCTGGCCTGCGCTGCCAGCACCTACACTGTGCAGCCATGCAAAGCCTCCAAGCCTTCCAAGCGCAGCTGCACAGCGGCGCGCTGCGCGGCGCCCGCCAGATCAAGCTGTCGGCGGGTCTGTCCGAGTTTCCACGCGAACTTTTTGCGCTCGCAGACACCCTCGAAGTGCTCGACCTCAGCGGCAACCAGCTCGCCAGCCTGCCCGATGACCTGAGCCGCTTTGGCCAGTTGCGGGTGCTGTTCGCATCGAACAACCCGTTCACCGAGCTGCCACGCGTGCTAGGCCGCATGCCCCGGCTGGAGATGGTGGGCTTCAAGGCCTGCCAGATCCGCACCGTGGCGGCCGATAGCCTGCCCGCGCAGCTGCGCTGGCTGATCCTGACCGACAACCAGATCACCGAGCTGCCCGATACCCTGGGCGAGCGCCCGCGCCTGCAAAAGCTGATGCTGGCCTGCAACCAGTTGCAGGCTTTGCCGCGCGGCCTCGCCCGCAGCCCCCGGCTGGAGCTGCTGCGCCTGGCCGGCAACCGCTTTACCGCGCTGCCGCCCGAGGTGCTGGCCATGCCGGCGCTGGCCTGGCTGGCGATGGCCGGCAACCCGATGACCCAGCACAGCGAGCAGCAGGTGCTGCAGGCCCAGGCCCCACGCGCCTGGCGCAGCCAGGATCTGCAGCGGCATGAACTGCTGGGGCAAGGCGCCAGCGGCCATATCTACCGCGCAAGCCCTGTGGATGGTGCGGCCGATGTGGCGCTGAAAGTGTTCAAGGCGGGGCAGACGAGCGATGGCACGCCCCAGTCAGAAATGGCCGCAGGCCTGGCAGCTGGCGAGCACCCGCATTTGCTGACACCGCTGGCGGTGCTGCAGCCGGATGCGGAGGCTGGGATGGACACCTCCATGTTGGCAATGGTCCTGCCACTGCTGCCCCCCGGCCTGCAGCCCTTGGCCGGCCCGCCCAGCCTGGCGAGCTGCACGCGCGATGTCTATGCCGACGGCGCCCGCTTCTCTCTTGCTGCCGCGCAACGCCTGCTCGCGCAGGTGCGCAGCGCCGTCGCGCATCTGCATGGCCGGGGCATGCTGCATGGGGATTTGTATGCCCACAATATTTTGTGGAACCCGGACACTGGCGACGCGGTGCTGAGCGATTTGGGCGCAGCATCGATGCTGGGCGAATTGCCAGCGGCGCAGCGCCTGCAGCTGCAGGAGATGGAGCTGCGCGCACTGCAGCACCTGGAAGCCGAGGTGCTGGCGCGCACGCGGTAAATACGCCGGGCCTGCCCGGCGCAACGCCTTACTTCAGGAAAGCAGGCTTGGCGTAGCCGGGAAACTGGCTGTCCACCACGGCCTTGAACTCGGGCGAGCGGTAGGCGGCAGCCAGGTCCTGGGCCCAAGCGCTTTTCTCATTGCCGGTCTTGACGGCGACCACGTTCAGGTACTGGTCGGGCGTGTTCTCCAGCACCACGGCTTCGCTCAGCTTCAGGCCCGAGGAGACGGCAAAGTTGCCATTGACGACCACGTAATCGGCGTCTTCGAGCACGCGTGGCAGCTGGGCAGCTTCGAGCGCCACAAACTTGAGCTTGTGCGGGTTGGCCGCCAGGTCCAGCTCGGAGATACGGGCCGGGTTCACACCCTCCTTCACCTTGACGAGACCTGCTTGTTGCAGCACCAGCAGGGCGCGTGCCAGGTTGCTCGGGTCGTTGGGCAAGGCCACCTTGGCGCCGCTTTGGATATCGGCCAGGGTCTTGTGCTTTTTGCTGTAGACGCCCATCGGTGCCACCGGGCCTTGCACGATGGCTGTCAACGCCAGCTTGCGGTCGGTCGTGAACTGGTCAAAGTAGGCGCGGTGCTGGAAGAAGTTCGCGTCCAGCGAGCCGTCGGACAGCGCCAGGTTGGGCTGCACATAGTCGTTGAACTCGATCAGCTTGATCTGGTAGCCCTTTTTCTCCAGCTGCGGCAGGATGCCCTTTTGCAGCAGGTCGTAGTTGGAGCCGGCAGTGGCGCCAATCTTGAGGCTCTTCTTGGCCACATCCTGGGCCATGGCAGGCAGGGACACAGCGGCAATCAAAGCCAGGGCAGCGCCAGCCACCACGGCACGGCGCCCAGCAGCGAAGGAAAAACGAGCGGACATCAAAAAACTCTCCAGGCAATCCGAAAACGCAGCAACCAGATCCGAGCCTTTCCAAGCCCTGTGTGGACGGCGCCGCAGCAAACCCGCAAGTATGAACCTGCCAGCGGCCCTTCGCTCAGAAATTATCGATATCAGCTCATGCCATTGGGATCTATAAGCGCACAGCAAAAAGCCGCCCCATGGCCCACAGGACGGCTTGTGGTGTGTGTAGCGGCTTGGCTTGCACGAGCCGCAGCTCGGAACGGTCAAGCTCAGGGACGGCACCAGACCTGGATCACGCCCTGCATCATGTGCGCCAGCGAGTCGGCTGCGGCTGCGCTGGAGACCGGCCAGATGGTGAGGATAAAGGCCACCAGGACGGCGAGGACCAGGGCGATAAAAGAGGCTGCGTCAAACCAATGGCTGTGGTGGTGCTGAAACATGGTGAACCTCCTTTCCACGGAGACTGGTGTTACTTGAACCTGTGCCTCTGCCACCCCAACGCGGGATGGGAACTGTGGAATGTCTCTATTGCACCATGGGGCATTCCCGCTGTCTGTCAGAAAACGTCTGTGCTTATACCGTTGTTTGTTGAACAAACTGCCCCGGAATCCGCCGGATAACCCCACAGCCAGCTTGGCACTTTTTGGGAATCGATCTGCGCACCTGAAGGCGATCATCCACAAGCCCTTTATTCATCGCATTTATTGCTATCCTTTTTGATAGTGGCTCGGGGCTTATCGGCAGGCGGGGTGGCTGTGAGAGCCTGCATGTTGCCGCAGTGTTAAGCGAACTTGCAGACATCTTTACGTCAACGTCTGGCAACTACCCGCAAAGCAGTGGCCAAAACAAGGTGGCTATCGCTGGCTTCAGCCTTGGCCCCGCCCTGCCCCTGGCCGGCGCTTGGTGCGACAATACGCCCCAGCCCTGCAAGCTGGCCGCAAGCCGCGTCTGTATGGGCTTTGCCAGCCATGAGCGGTTGGCTCGCCCGCTTGTCGCCCAGCCATCACCGCCACCGGATATGGGGTACCAAACCTGCCACTCCGCTGGAGCCATGGTCGCGACATGCAACTTGTATTTTTTGGAACCAGACGGCACCGCATGCGTCGTTGCCTTTAGCAGCTGACATGACCCTCCCTTCGGCCCAGCCCCTATCCACTGCAGACATCCGCCTGAGCGATGTGCACCTTAACCGAGGTGCGCATACGGTGTTTCAGGGTCTGAGCCTGCACTTGACGCAGCAGCGCATCGGCTTGATTGGCGACAACGGGGCAGGCAAGACGAGCCTGTTCAGGCTGCTCTGCGGGCTCGAGCATGCCCACCAGGGCAGCGTGCAGGTGGCAGGCTGCGATGTGCAGCGCCAGCGCGAGCAATTGCCGGGCGTGGTGGGCCTGATGTTCCAGAACCCCGATGACCAGATCATCTTCCCCACCGTGGAGGAAGAGCTGGGTCTGAGCCTGCAATACCGTGGCGTGGCCCGCAAGGCCGCCATTGTGCAGGCCCGGGAGTTTTTGGCGGCGCGGGGCCTGGCCGACTGGGCGCCGCGCGCCGTCAGTGGCCTGAGCCAAGGCCAGCGCCAGCAGGTCTGCTTTTTGGCGATGCTGATGGCCGCCCCGCAGGTGATGCTGCTGGACGAGCCTTTTGCCAGCCTGGATCTGCCCGGCCAGGCACGCCTGGCGCGTGAGCTCGATGCCGCTCCCGCCCAGGTCATCATCTCCACCCATGTGCTGGACCATGTGCGCCAGTTTGAGCGCGTGCTGTGGCTGGACCAGGGCCAGCTGCGCGGCGACGGCCCCGGCGCTGCCGTCTGCGCGGCCTATGAGGCCGATGTAAAAGCGCGCATTGCCCAGCCACTGGATACGGCAGCCGCCGCCACCACGCCAGGGGCGCCGTGATGGGTACGCTCTACAGCGAAATCCCCAGCTGGATGCACCGGCTGCCCGCCGGGCTCAAGCTCTTGCTGCTGGCCCTGAGCAGCATGGCCTTGCTGGCGCTCAGCGATCTGCGTATACAGGCGCTGGCCTTTGCTGCGATTGCCTTGCTTTACGCGAGCCTCGGCGCGGCCTCGCGCCCCACGCGCCGGCTGGTGGTGGTGGCCCTGATTGCGTCGGCGCTGGTGGGTGGCCTGCATACAGCGACCGGCCAGCCCTGGCTGGGCCTGGCCAGCGGCCTGCGCCTGGTCAGCACGACGATGCTGGGCGCGATGCTGACGGCGACCACCCGGTTTGGCGATCTGCTGGGCGTGGCCGAATGGCTGCTGTCGCCGCTCGCGCGCCTGGGCCTGCCAGTCGAGCGCCTGGCTTTGCAGCTAGGCCTGATGCTGCGCTTTGCCGAGCAGTTTTTTGTGCAATGGCAGCGCCTGGCCGATGCCTACCGGGTGCGCACCGGCCGCCCGGGCGGCTGGCGCTTGCTGGCACCGCTCACCATCCATATGCTCATCACCGCCCGCAAGGTGGCCGATGCGCTGGCCATTCGCCTCAAGCTCTAAGCCGCCAGGCGCCCCTCACCACCACCCGACACCACTGGAAACCACGGACATGCACATGACCACCGATCACCGCACCGAAACCCGCGCCCAGCGCATTGCCATGGTGGCGCTGTTTGCCGCGCTGCTGGCCGCCTTTGGCCTGATTCCCAAGATTGACCTGCCACTGGGCGTGCCCATTACCGCGCAGACCACCGGCGTGATGCTGGCCGGCTGCATGCTGGGCGCGCGCATGGGCTTTCAGGCCATGGTGCTGTTCCTGGCCGCGGTGGCGCTGGGCCTGCCGCTGCTGTCGGGCGGCCGGGGCGGCATGGGTGTGTTCTTTTTGCCGTCCGCAGGCTACCTTGTCTCGTACCCCGTCGCCGCTGCGGTGGCGGGCCTGGTGATGCGCGCCTTGGCGGGCAAGGGCAACTCGTCGCCCGCGCGGCTGGCGGGTTGCGCCTTTGTGGCCTCGGTGGTGGGCGGCATTGTCGTGGTCCACGCCTTTGGGGTGGTCGGTCTGATGCTGCTGGCCAAGCTGAGCTTGGTGCAGGCCGCCGTCGGCACGCTGGTGTTTGTGCCCGGTGACCTGGTCAAGTGTGTGCTGGTGGCGCTGATTGTGCACACGGTGGCACGCGGCCTGCCCGACTGGCGCTTTGGTGGACGCCGCTTGTGAGCGGCTTGCCCCACGTGCCCCCTGGCCTGGCCCCCTGGCAGCGCCTGGTGCATGGCCCGCTGGCCCATTGGGCGCAGCAGCGGCCCGATGCCATCGCCATCGATGACGGCCAGCAACGCATCCGCTTTGCCGATCTGCATGCCGCTGTAGCGCAGCAAGCCCAGGCCTTGGAGGCCCGGAATGCACCGCACACGCGCCTGCTCGATGCCAGCCAGTCGCCGGCGGCGCTGATCAGCGATTTTTTGGCCACCAATGCGAGCGGCCGCTGCGCCGCGCTGGGCGACAGGGCCTGGTCGCCCGCCCAGCAAGCGCAGGCGCAGCAATGGGTAGACGCGCTGGCCGCCACGCCCCGCAACCACCAGGCTGATGCCGCATTACAGCCCTTCTACATTGGCTTTACCTCGGGCAGCACCGGGCTGCCCAAGGGCTTTCGGCGCCACCACCAGTCCTGGAGCGAGAGCTTTCGCGTGTGCGTCGATAGCTTTGGCGAGGCCGCCAACGGCTGCGTGATGGCGCCTGGCAGCCTGTCGCATTCGCTGTTTTTGTTTGGCGCGCTGCAAGGCATCTGGACGGGCGGCGGTATGCAGCTGCAGCCACGTTTTTCTGCGAGCCAGTGTCTGGCGACCTTGCGAGAGCAGGCCACGCCTTGCCTCGTGGCGGTGCCCAGCCAGCTGCTTGTGATGCTGCAGCTGGCCGAGCGCCGTGCGATCGCGCCGGTAGAGTCGCTCCAGCTGCTGATGATCAGCGGCGCGCGCTGGATGCGCCAGCACACACCGGCGCTGCAGGCGCTGTTCCCCCGTGCGCGGATTGTCGAGTTCTATGGCGCCTCGGAATCGAGCTTTATCGCCTGGATGGATGCCGATGCCGAGGCCTCGCCGCAGGTGGTGGGCCGGGCCTTCAGCAATGTGCAGCTGCAGATCCGCGATGCAGAGATACAGCCGCTGCCCAGCGGCAACGTGGGCACCATCTGGCTCAAGAGCCCCATGCTGTTTATCGACTATGTGGGTGCACAGGCCGATGCGACGGCTGCCCTGCGCGATGGCGACTGGCTCAGCGTGCGCGACATGGGCAGCCTCGATGCGCAAGGCCTGCTGACCCTGGTGGGGCGCGAGAAGCGCATGATCGTCACCCAGGGCAAAAACCTGTTCCCCGAAGAGGTGGAAGCGGTGCTCTGCGAGCACCCGCGCGTGGCCGCTGCATCGGTGCATGGCGTCGACGATGCGCTGCGCGGCAAGCAGGTCTGGGTGGCGCTGCAATTGCATGACGATGCTCCCACATCGCCTGCGCAGCCGCCATTGCAACCGCTGGCCGATGCCGCGCTGGCCCGCGAGCTGGCCGCCTGGTGCCGCAGCCAGCTCGAAGCCCACAAATGCCCACGCCGCTGGTTCAGCGCCACGCCCTGGCCGCAGACGGCCAGTGGCAAGACGGACCACCCCAAGCTTGCACAATGGCTGGCAGCTGCACTGCCCAGCGCCGACAAAACAGCTTGATCGCGCAACGCCACCATGCCCACTCCACCCGTCTTTATCGCCAGCCATGCCCGCAGTGCCGTGGTGCCGGTGGGCGGCGCCTTCAAGCATCTGCAAACGCATGAGATGGCCGCACCCGTGCTGCAGGCCTTGCTGCAACGCGCCGGGCTGCCCACCGATGCCGTCGATGCCGTCGTGCTGGGCAATGCCCTGGGCGCTGGCGGCAACCCCGCACGCATGCTGGCGCTGGCAGGCCAGCTGCCGCTGCACTGCGCCGCCTACACGGTCGATACACAGTGCTGCGCCGGGCTCGACGCCATCGCGCTGGGCGCCAGTCTGGTGGCCAGCGGCCAGGCCGAGGTGGTGGTGGCCGGCGGCGCTGAGGCCTGGAGCCGTGCGCCCATCCGTGCCACCCGCCCTCTGCATGCAGGTGACAGCGCCGTACCCTATGAGCGCCCGCCCTTTGCCCCGCTACCGCATGAGGATCCGGATCTGCTGCTGGCCGCCGCCCGCTATGCCGCCAGCGCCGGCTACAGCCGCGCCGCGCAAGAGGGCTATGCGGCCGCCAGCCATGCATGCGCGCTGGCGAGTGCCGCTGTGCTGGCCCGCGAGATCATCCCCATCGCGGGTGTGGTGCAAGACGCCTTTCCGCGCGCCTTGCGCCAGCGCCAGTTGGACCGCATGCCCGTGGTCGCGCAGACCGATGCCGACATGGCCGACGAGGCGCGCCGCGACCATGCCGTCAGCACCGTCGCCATCTCACCCAAGGCCGATGCCGCCGCGCTGGTGTTGCTGGTCAGCGAAGCTGCCTGCCGGCACTGGGGCCTGCAGCCTGGCGCGCAATGGCTGGGCCACCAGGCGCTGGGCGGCTCGCCTGCGATGCCGCTGGTGCTGGCCTGGGATGCCGCCCAGGCCTTGCTGCAGCGAAATGAACTGGGCTGGTCCCAGCTGGCCACCATCGAGCTGCACGATGCCTTTGCGGTGCAGGGCCTGCAATGGCAGGCGCTGCTGCAAGACCAGGCTGCGGATGCCAGCCTGCTCAACCGCCATGGCGGCGGCATCGCGCGCGGCCACCCGATTGGGGCATCGGCTGCGGTGGCTCTGGTCCGCGTGCTGGCTGATCTGGAACAGGCGAAAACGGGCACATCCGCAGCCCTGGGGCTGGCGGCGGTAGCCGGTGCCGGCGGCCTGGGCAGCGCGGCGCTGGTGCGTCAGACGGCGCTGCTATATTGACGGGATGCTCAGCACCTTAGCCATTGCCAACTACCGCTCCTTGCGCCAGCTGCTGGTGCCGCTGGGGCAGCTCACCGTCATTACCGGGCCCAATGGCAGCGGCAAAAGCAGCGTCTACAAGGCCCTGCGCCTGTTGGCCGATATCGCCCATGGCGGCGTGGTGCGCTCCTTGGTGCGTGAAGGCGGCCTGGCATCCACCCTCTGGGCCGGGCCCGAAGAAATCACGGCGCGCATGCGCCGTGGCGAAGTACCGGTGCAAGGGACGGTGCGGCGCAAACCGCTGCAGCTGCAACTGGGCTTTGCGTCAGATGATGACGGCTTTGGCTATGCCATTGACATTGGCATGCCGGTCCCCAACCAGGCTCTGCAGGCCTTTGCACACGACCCCGAAATCAAGCACGAGGCGCTTTGGGCCGGCCCAACCTGGCGCCCCAGCGCCACGTTGGTGGAGCGCCAGGCTGCCCAGCTGCGCCTGCGCGGTGATGGCCGTGGCGCGGACTGGCAGCCGGTCGAGCGCCCTATCCCGCGCTGGGCCAGCATGCTGACCGAGTTTGTTGACCCCGTTGCCGCGCCCGAGATGCTGACCGTGCGCGAGCAGCTGCGCTCCTGGCGCTTTTACGACCATTTCCGCAGCGATGTGGATGCCCCTGCGCGCCAGCCGCAGCTGGGCACCTACACGCCGGTACTCAGCAACGATGGCGCCGATCTGGCAGCGGCCTGGGAAACCATCCATGCCATTGGCGACCACGAGGCGCTGATGGCAGCGGTGGACGATGCCTTTGCCGGCGCCACCATCTCGGTACACCAGGACGGCAGCCGCCTCGCGCTGCTGATGCACCAGCCCGGCCTGCTGCGGCCCTTGCATACCAATGAGCTGTCTGACGGCACCTTGCGTTATCTGCTGTGGATTGCCGCGCTGCTGACACCGCGCCCGCCGCAGATGCTGGTGCTCAACGAGCCCGAAACCAGCCTGCACCCCGATCTGCTGCCCGCGCTGGGCCGGCTGATCGCAGTGGCTGCGCGCCAGACCCAGGTGATCGTCGTCACCCACGCCAACCGCTTGCTGGCCGCGTTGGAAGACGCCGCCGCCGAGCTGGACTACCAGGCCATCCATTTGGAAAAGAATCTGGGCGAGACCCATATCGCCAATATCCCAGCGAGCGAGCTGCCGCGCTGGCAATGGCATGAGCGCTAGACCCAGGTGCCTGCCTCAATCGAGGCGTTTGAAGTAGGCGTCCAGTTCCGCGCGCGCGGTCAAGGTCTGGTTCACCGGCGCTGCCATATCCTCATAGCCAAGCGCCATGCCGCAGACTACCGTTTGCGTGGCCGGCAGCGCCAGCACATCGCGGATCAGACCCGGGTACGAGGCCATGGCGCCAATGGCACAGGTCGCCAAACCGCGTGACTGCGCCGCCAGCATCAGTCCGTAGATGGCCATGCCCAGGTCCATATAGCCGCCCGGCCCAAAGCCACTGTCGATGGTGATGATGAGGGCCACCGGGGCATCAAAAAAGCGAAAGTTGCGCCCAAACTGCGCGCCCCGCCCGGCTGCATCGCCCCGCTCCACGCCCAAGGCGCCATACAAGGCCTGGGCCGCTGCTACCTGGCGTTTGCGCAGCGACAGCGGCAGAGGGTTGGGGAAATAGCCATAGTCCTCGGCCTCTTGCTCGCCCGCCGCATAGGCCTGCTGCAGGCGGCTAGAGAGCTGGTCGCGCCGCGCGCCGCACACCTGCCAGAAGTAGCCGGGCTGCAAATTGGCGCCACTGGGCGCACGCCGTGCCTCCTGCAGGCAATCGTGCAGCAGTGCATCGGCGACAGGCTGCGAGCTAAAACCACGCACCGAGCGGCGCAGCTGCGCGCTGTTGGCTGCTGGGGCGGCCGTGCTGATCAAAGAGGGAGAAAGAGGCTTGTTCATGGCAGTGGCCGCCATTGTAGTGAATGGGCGCTTGTATTTGCCATCCAGCCGCCTCGGGCCGCGCGGGCAGTGCCGACTTGCAGCACAATCCATCCACTTCTCCGCCGTGGCGGAGCGTTCTCCCTCGCCCTCTGCTATGTCGACCTCATCTCCCTCTTCTGACGCGCCGCAAGATGCCCCCAGTGGCAATATGCTGCTCTGGATCCTGTTGGCGCTGGCCCTAGGTTTCGCCGTCTGGCAGCCGCGCAGCCCGCAGGCCACCATGGCGCTGGTCGATTGGCAGACCATTGGTGCCTTGGCCGGCCTGCTGGCCATTACCCAGGCGGTCGAGCGCAGCGGCATGCTGCAGGCCACCGCGCAGCGGCTGCTGACGCGGGTATCGACCTTGCGCGGCCTGGCACTGCTGCTGACGGCCACTGCGGCGCTGCTGTCGGCCCTGGTGACCAACGATGTCAGCCTGTTTCTGCTGGTGCCGCTGACGGCCGTGCTGGCCGCCCAGGCCCATTTGCCGTTGGCGCGCCTCGTGGTGCTGCAGGCCTTGGCGGTGAATGCCGGCTCTGCCCTCACCCCCATCGGCAACCCGCAAAACCTCTACCTCTGGCACCGCTCTGGCGAGAGCTTTCTGGGCTTTATGGCGATGATGGGCCCGACCGTCGCCATCATGCTGGCCTGGCTCCTGGTGGCAGTGTGGTGGCTGGTGCCGCGCACGGCCATCACGCTCAAGCCGGCTACTGCAGCCGTTGCCGTGCAGCCGCGCTTGCTGAGCATCGCGGTGCTGCTGTTTGTGGCCTTTGTCATCGCACTGGAGCGCCACTGGACCCTGGCCGGCCTGGGCCTGGTGTTTGGCGTGTTTGCACTGGCAGCGCCCCGGGTGCTGCGCGGCGTGGACTGGGCCTTGCTGGCCACCATTGCGCTGATGTTTGTGGTGCTGCGCCAGGTGGCAGAGCTGCCTGCGATGCAAGCGCTGCTGCTGCAGTGGCCGATTGCCGAAGGCTGGCGCGCCTACCTGGCCGCCATTGTGGCCTCACAGGTCATCAGCAATGTGCCCGCCACCATTTTGCTCGACGGCGCCGTACGCGACCTGCCCGCCCTGGCCGCTGGCGTGAGCGTGGGCGGCTTTGGCTGCGTGCTGGGCTCGCTGGCCAACCTCATCGCCCTGCGCCTGGCGCGCCTGCCCAATGGGCTGTGGGAGTTTCATCGCATCAGCATTCCGTTCTTGCTGGTGTGCGCGGCCTCGGCGGCATTGTTGCACTTGGGGTGAAGTGGCACATGCGATGGCGCCATATTTTGCCAAAGCAGTTGAAGCCAAACCTCAGCGAAGCTGCCACGCCCGGCTAAATCCTCGCGGGGCTTTCCCCAGTCTCGCGGATCAATGTCTCAGCAGGAATGCCAAGGCCTCGATGCAGGCTACGAATCATGGTCAAAGAGAGCGGGCGCTTGTGCGCTAGCACCTCATAGACCCGATTGGTCTGCCCGATCATCGGCACAAGATCCTTCACTGACAGTCCTTGTTGATCCATTCGAAACTTAATGGCCTCAATAGGGTCCGGTGGGTCTATGGGATAGTGCTTCCGCTCATAGGCCTCAATCAGCGTAACAAGCGCGTCAAACGCTGCCCCTTCTTCGCTGTCTGGATCTGGCTCGGTTGGTGCATCAAAGAATGCCTCAGCCGCTTTCAAAGCGGCTTGGTAGTCAGCCTCTGTGCGAATCGGTTTGAGTTGGAATTTCATGCTTTATGCTCCACAGTTTCGACGTCAGCCTGGTCGTATTCCTCATGGGTGCCAACGAACTTGATGAACATGACCCCAGCTTTGTAAACCACCGCAACGACGATGCGATAGTCATTGCCCTTGATATTAAACACAACACGGTTGTTTCCAACAAAGCTTGCATTGCGGTACTGAGCCTTGATCTCAGCCGGTGTTTTCCATTCCGCACTGGAAACCTCTTGGTACCAACCCTGCAAAGGAGCCATCGCGAGTGGATGCTTCTCCCAGAATGTGCGCAACGTGGACAGGGCAATGATTCGCATAGGGTGAATTTTAGTCCCGAATTGGGACTGATACAAGTGACTGTGTAGTTTGGCTCTGCTGAGAAGCCAAAATAATGCCAAGGAGGTTTTCCTCAAGTACGCCGCAGCTGGACCAAGGCAGATCTGACCACCAGCATGCAGCAAAATGGAGCCTAGCAAGAATTCCGATGGTGCGAAGGACTGGTAGCAGTGTTGGTCGCTAGCGCTTTTCTGGCGGCCAAACGCCTCCACACATCATTGATCAATAGAAAGATATTTTTATGCGCATAGCCACTTGGAACGTCAACTCCCTCTCCGTCCGTTTGCCGCAGGTGCTGGAATGGCTGGCGGCCAACCCGGTCGATGTGCTGGGTCTGCAGGAGCTCAAGCTGACCGATGACAAGTTTCCGCATGAGGCTCTGGCGGAGGCCGGCTACCAGGCAGTGGCCTTTGGCCAGAAGACTTACAACGGCGTGGCGCTGCTCAGCCGGGGCGAGCTCAAGGATGTGGTGCGCGCCAACCCGCAGTTTGCCGATGAG
This sequence comes from Comamonas sp. MYb21, assembly GCF_037479395.1. Lineage (NCBI taxonomy): Bacteria > Pseudomonadati > Pseudomonadota > Betaproteobacteria > Burkholderiales > Comamonadaceae > Comamonas > Comamonas sp. MYb21. The sequence continues at coordinate 32,914 of NZ_JBBGZC010000022.1, forward strand.
CAGTCGCGCATCATTGCCGGTACGGTGGCCAGCCCGGCTGGCGATATCCGCGTGATCAACTGCTACTTCGTCAACGGCCAGGAGCCGGGCTCGGACAAGTTTGCCTACAAGCTGCGCTGGCTCAGCGGGCTGGAGGCCTATGTGAAGGCCGAGATGGCCTTGCACCCGCGCCTGGTGCTGGTGGGCGATTTCAATGTGGCGCCGGAAGACCGCGACAGCTACGACCCCGATGGCCTGCGCGACACCATCCACCACACCAAGGAAGAGCGCGATGCTTTCCAGAGCCTGCTCGCGCTGGGCCTGACCGATGCCTACCGGCTGTTCGAGCAGCCCGAAAAAAGCTACAGCTGGTGGGACTACCGCATGCTGGGCTTTCAGAAAAACCGGGGCCTGCGCATTGACCATATCCTGGTGAGCGATGCACTCAAGGGTGCGGTGAGCGCCTGCACGATTGACCGCGCACCGCGCAAGAACAAGCAGCCCAGCGACCATGCACCGGTGGTGGTGACCTTGGGCTGATCTGGCCTTCGGCCAATGCGAAAACGGGCCGCAGCCCGTTTTTTTGTTGTCTGTACCGCGCTGAGCGCAGCCCTCAATCAAGCCTTGGGATCTGTCTCCGGCAGCGCATGCATCGCCAGCGCGGCTTCCGCATCGAGCTTGCGGCCCAGGGCCTCGGCGTCTTCTTCGGACAGCAGCTCACCCTCCCACTTGGCGACCACGGCAGAAGCCAGCGAGTTGCCCACCGCATTGGTCGCGGAGCGGCCCATGTCCAGGAAGGTGTCGATGCCCAGGATCAGCAGCAGACCTGCTTCAGGGATATTGAAGTGGCTCAAGGTGGCGGCAATCACCACCAGCGAGGCGCGCGGCACCCCGGCAATGCCCTTGGAGGTGAGCATCAGCACCAGCAGCATGGTGATCTGCGTGCCCAAGGACAGCTCAATGCCATAGGCCTGTGCGATGAACAGGGTCGCAAAGGTGCAGTACATCATCGAGCCATCGAGGTTGAAGGAGTAACCCATCGGCATCACAAAGCTCGAGATCTTGCGCTTGACGCCAAAGCGGTCCAGCGCGTCGAGGATCTTGGGGTAGGCAGCTTCGGAGCTGGCCGTGGCAAAGGAGACCATGAAGGCCTCCTTGATGAGGGTCAGCAGCTTGAACACGCGCTTGCCCAGGAAGGCCATGCCGGCCAGCACCAGCAGGGACCACAGAATGAACAGGCCCAGGTAGAACTCGCCCATGAACACGGCGAACTTGAGCAAAATGCCCAGGCCATTGATGGCCACGGTCGAGGCCATGGCCGAGAGCACCGCCAGCGGCGCGAGCTTCATCACATAGCCGGTGATCTTGAGCATCACGTGTGATAGCTCATCAATGGCGGCCAGAAGCGTCTTGGCCTTGTCGCCCAGCGCGGCCATGGCCACACCAAAGAACATCGAGAACACGACGATCTGCAAGATCTCGTTGTTCGCCATCGCTTCGGCAAACGACTTGGGCACCGTGTGGTTGATGAACTCGCGCAAGGTGAACTTGCCGGTGGCCAGGTTGGTGGCCGCGCTCACATCGGGCAGCGGCAGACCGAGGTTGGCGCCGGGCTGCAGCACATTGGCCAGCACCATGCCCAAGAGCAGCGACACGAGCGATGCGGTCAGGAACCACATCATCGCCTTGAAGAACACCCGCCCCACCGAGGCGGCATCGCCCATGTGCGCAATGCCCACCACCAGGGTCGAGAACACCAGCGGCCCGATCAGCATCTTGATCAGGCGCAGGAACACATCCGAGACGATAGCGATATAGCCAGCAATATCCTTGGCAGCGGCTGCATCCGCAGCGCCTGCATTGACTGCGTAGCCCAGTGCAATACCGGCCAGCATCGCCGCCAAAATCCACAGCGCCGACGAAGAGCCCTTTTTGCCCGTGAGAGCCATAACCAATACCTTTGATGTCTGTGATTTATGGTGCTGTCCAGGGCGATCTGGGCCTCGTATGCGGCACATCAGCAAGGCGTTCATGCTGGACTGTGTGCGCTTTTTCCAGCCCGGGCAGGCTTTGCTGCCGGGAGCAAGCGGCGGTTCGGCCGCAAAAGGGAAGAGCGATGAGGCTGCCTTGGACGGCAGGATTGCAGGTTCTGCGGGCCCGATTGTAGCCGCAAGTTTTTACGGGTAAACGCGTACGCCTTGAGAAAGTGGGCGCCTACATGGTAATTTTTTCCCAATTCACGGGAAATATTACAAAGCTGCCAGGCAACTTACGGCGCAGTGCGGGCGGCTTCACAGGCAGTCTGCCCGATTTCGTATAGGCGTCTTGTAACAGCTTATTCAGAATGCGCGCTCTAGCGCGCGCGGGCGTCCTGCATATGCTGCAGCTCATCGGTATAACGGCGCAGCTGCTGCGCCTGGCCTTGCAGCAGCGGCCGCACATCCAGTGGCAAGGCCGATTCCAGCACGCGCTGGTAGCGCTCGGCCACCAGCACCAGGCTGAGGTTGCACTCGGCAATCAGGTCGCGATCGCTGTGGAGGTTGGCGCGCTGCTTGAACTCGGTCCAGCGGCGGTGCATGCGACCAGCGGCGCTCAATCCTGGCCGCTCGACCAGCGGGCTGGGCTCGGCCTGTAGCAGCTGCACATCCTGCAGCTGCCAGTCCATGGCGCGGAACTGCTCGGCCAGCGCATACAGGTGGCTGCGCAACGCAATCGCCCGGGCTTGCTCGCTGCCCGCGACCAGGCATTCCTCGCAATCGGCCAGTCCGTGCTGCAGCACGCGCACCGCGTGCTGCACCTGGGCGGCAGACAGCTGTTCGCCTTGCAGGCCGCTGATCGCATGGTCATAGGCAGCGCGTGCAATGGTCCTCGCCTCGGGCCAGTCCATGGGGTTGCTGCCGCGCACATGCTGCCACTGCACCTCCAGTTGGGTGGCCAGCGCATCAAAGCCCGAGGGGTTACGCTGCGCGGCATACCAGCCCAGCGCCAGCGCCGGGCGGTAGGCCTCGAAGGGTTGGCCCGCCACATAAAAATCCATGCTTTGGTAGTGGCTGCGCCAGTAGCTGTCTTCGCGCGCTGGGTTGCCCCACAGGGCCTTGGCCTTGGGCGGCAGGCCGCCGGCCATGGCGCTGTGCAGCGCGTCGCCCGCCAGCTGAGCCATGCCATTGGCGGTCGACGCTGCCAGCCGCAAGCTATTGAGCAGCGCCGAGCGCTGGCGGCCAATGCGTTCGGGCGAATTGCGGTACGCCTGGGCCGAAAACACCGAAGTCATCTTTTGCATGGATTGCACCACCGGACAGACAGGAATAGCCCATTGTGGCACGGTTCAAACCGTATCGATGGCGGGCCTCTGTCAGCGAAACCGCCGCCTTGGAAGGCGGCGGTTTTTCTAAAGATCGGCGCGCTTACGCATCAATCATCGCTGGCCGACAGCCCCAGCTCCTGGATCTTGCGCGTGATGGTGTTGCGGCCAATGCCCAGGCGCTGGGCCGCTTCCATGCGGCGGCCATGGGTAGCGGCCAGCGCACTCTTGATCAGCTGCGATTCAAAGCGGCGGCTGAGCACATCCCAGACCTCGGTGCTGCCCGATTGCAGCAGCACATCGGCCTCGCGGGCCAGATCGCCCTCCCAATCGCCGCCCTGCGCTGCGCCATTGGGCACGCCATGGACGGGCATGGACACGGCAGGCAGGCTGGCTGGCACCTCAGCGGCAGCGGGCCGGTAGCTGTGCTCTTGCGGCGCAGCCTGCACGGCTTGCGCTGCGCTGGGCTGGCTGGGGGTGACCGGCGGCGCAGCAGGCGTGGCCTGCAGCACTTCCGGTGGCAGATCCTGCACGGACACCCATTGCGCGGGCGCCATGACGGTGATCCAGTGGCAGATGTTCTCCAGCTGCCGCACATTGCCCGGGAACGCAAACTGGGCCAGTTGGGCCAGTGCCGCTTCCGACAGCTGCTTGGGCTCCACCCCCAGTTGCTTGGCACTGGCAGCCAGAAAATGCCGCGCCAGCATCGGAATGTCTTCCTTGCGCTCGCGCAGCGGGGGCAGGCGCAGGCGGATCACATTGAGGCGGTGGAATAAGTCCTCGCGGAACACGCCCTTGTGCACCCGGTCTTCCAGGTTCTGGTGGGTGGCCGCTATCACCCGCACATGCGACTTAACCGGCACATGGCCGCCCACACGGTAGAAATGCCCGTCAGACAGCACGCGCAGCAGCCGTGTCTGCAGGTCAAACGGCATATCGCCGATTTCGTCGAGGAACAAGGTACCGCCCTCGGCCTGCTCAAAGCGGCCCCGGCGCTGGGTCTGCGCGCCGGTGAAGGCACCGCGCTCATGGCCGAACAGCTCGCTCTCAAGCAGATCCTTGGGGATGGCCGCAGTGTTGATGGCGACAAAAGGGCCGCCCGCTACCGGCGAATGCTTGTGCAGCGCGCGCGCGACCAGCTCCTTGCCCGAGCCAGACTCGCCCGTCACCATCACCGTGACATTGCTTTGCGACAGCCGGCCAATGGCACGGAACACATCCTGCATCGCAGGCGCCTGGCCCAGCATCTCTCCACCGCCAGCGGCCTGCGACAGCTCGGGCGCCTGGCTTTCGCTCTGCTGCACGGCGCGCTTGATCAGCTCCACGGCCTTGGGCAGGTCAAAGGGCTTGGGCAGGTATTCAAAGGCTCCGCGCTGGAAGGCCGAGACAGCGCTGTCCAGGTCCGAGTACGCGGTCATGATGATGACCGGTAGCTGCGGATGGTCTTCGTGCACCTGTTCGAGCAACTGCAGGCCATTGCCGCCCGGCATGCGGATGTCGCTGACCAGCACCGACGGCGCCAGCGCCTGGTCGCTCACATTGTCAAAGGCTTCGAGTACTTCCTTGGGATGCACAAAGCTGCGCGTGGGCAGTTGCTCGCGGGCGAGTGCCTTCTCCAGTACAAATCGGATCGACGGGTCATCATCCACTATCCAGATTGGTTTCATTGTCGCTATCACCCTACCCTTACAGTTCTACATACCGTGGTCCTGCAGCAAGGGAAGCCAACTGCCCCCTAGTCTGTCAACGGCAGCATGATGCGGAAATCCGTGCGCCCGGGCTCGCTCTCGCATTCAATCAGGCCTTCATGCCGCTGCACGAAGGTCTGCGCCAGCGGCAAACCCAGGCCCGTGCCACCATCACGTCCGGTCACCAAGGGGTAGAAGATCCGCTCCTTGATGTCCGGCTCGATGCCAGGACCGTTGTCGATGACATGCAATTCCAGTGCCAACTTGTGCCGCTTGCGGCCCAAGGTCAGCTGCCGGGCAATGCGGGTGCGCAAAGTAATGCGCGCATTGTCCTGGGCCATTTGCGGCACCAGCACCTGCGCAGCATTTTGCACAATGTTCAGCAAGGCCTGGATCAGCTGCTCGCGATCGCCTCGGATCTCGGGCAGCGAGGTGTCGTAATCGCGCTCGATGCGCAGGCCCTGCGGGTACTCCAGCAGCACCAACTGGCAAACGCGCTCGCAGACCTCGTGGATATTCACATCCCCCACCGTGTGCGGGTGGCGGTGCGGCGCGAGCAAGCGATCCACCAGGGCCTGCAAGCGATCGGCCTCGTGGATGATGACGTCGGTGTATTCCTTGAGCTGGGCATCGGGCAGCTCCAGCTCCAGCAGCTGGGCCGCACCCCGTATGCCGCCCAGCGGGTTCTTGATCTCGTGGGCAAGGTTGCGGATCAGCTCCTTGTTGGCCAGCGCCTGCTCGCGCACACGCTCCTCGCGGTCCTGACGCACCTGCTGCTCCAGCGGCCACAGCTCCACCAGAATGCTCTCCTCCTCTTCCCACCAGGAGAGGTTGGCATGCACGGGAAAGGCATCTTGCAGGCTGCGCCGCAATTGCGCCTCAAAGCGCAGCGAGGAAAAGCGCTGCGCCCGCGCATCGACCAGGGCCTTGTGGATCAGCTCATCGTCCTGGAAAAATCCACCAAAGTAGTGGCCCAGAATGCTTTTGCGCGAGACGCCCAGCGCATTCTCCAGCGCCGCATTGACCCGCACAGCGGCGCCATCGAGCCGTATCACGGCGACCAAGGTGGCGATGTGTTCCAGCGCCTGCCATTCGCGATCCATGGCACGGAGGTCAGACATGGGATATGCCCCAAAAGGTAGAAGTTTTGATTATGGGGCCGGCAGGCGTTGGAGCTCACGCTGGATGCCGGCGATATCGCTGTCGTTGCGCGTGATTTCCTGCTTCAGATCGGACACGCGCTTGGTGTAGAAGGCAGGGTTGCGCATCTCCAGGGCGTTTTTCTCGGGCTCGCCGTTGTTGTACTCGCGCGCCAAGGCGAGCTTTTTGTCCTGGGCCTTTTTCAGCTCGGTCTCGAGGATGAGGCGCGCATCGGAATCGCGGGCGCGGCCTTCGGCCGTGGTGGAGCGTGGCGCGGGGGTGGCAGCAGCGGGCGCGCGCGCGGGGCGCGGGGCAGCTGCGGGGGCATTGGGGGCGGGCGCCGGGCTGGCAGCAGGCGCGTGCGGGCGCGTGCCTTGCACGATGGTGACATTGGCGCCTTCAACCACGGCGCAGCCCTTTTGCCGCGCCTTGGCCACATCGTTGGTGTATTCATTGCCACAGCGATAAATGCGATCCTGCGCCACCGCGCCTTGCGCACATGCCACTGCCACCATCAAAAACAACAACTTTGTATGCATAACCCCGTTTCGCCCGTTCACTCCACTTAGCCCGTATGTCCGTGACAGCCTTTACCGGCTTTGCACGATGGCCCCTCTCTGCAACCCGCAGTGTAGCTACAAAGGAGGCCGATCATGCCGAACAGTTCCTGCTGTTACAGATTCACCCCTGTCCGGGCATGCCCCCTGCCCCGAGAGCACGCATAAAAAAAGGCCTGCCACCCTCGCAGGTCGGCAGGCCGTTTTACCCAAAGAGCCAAGCCCCAAGGGCCTGGCCAGCAGGGCCTTACAGCGAGTAGTACATGTCGTATTCGACAGGGTGCACGGCTTGGCGGAAGCGGGTCACTTCGCCCATCTTCAGCTCGATGTAGGCATCCAGCATGCTGTCGCTGAACACACCGCCCTTGGTCAGGAACGCGCGGTCGGCATCCAGTGCTTCCAGAGCCTGGTCCAGGCTGTGGCACACGGTAGGAACCAGCTTGTCTTCCTCTGGAGGCAGATGGTACAGATCCTTGGTGGCGGCTTCACCCGGATGGATCTTGTTTTCCACGCCGTCCAGACCGGCCATCAACAGCGCTGCGAAGCCCAGGTAGGGGTTCATCAGGGGATCGGGGAAACGTGCTTCCACGCGGCGGCCCTTGGGGTTGCTCACGTAAGGAATACGGATCGATGCCGAGCGGTTCTTGGCCGAGTAAGCCAGCTTCACAGGCGCTTCGAAACCAGGAACCAGGCGCTTGTAGCTGTTGGTGCCAGGGTTGGTGATGGCGTTCAGCGCGCGAGCGTGCTTGATGATGCCGCCGATGTAGTACAGCGCGAAATCGGACAGACCGGCATAGCCGTCACCGGCGAACAGGTTCTTGCCGTCTTTCCACACAGACTGGTGCACGTGCATGCCCGAGCCGTTGTCGCCCGAGTATGGCTTAGGCATGAAGGTTGCCGTCTTGCCATAGGTGTCTGCCACGTTCCAGATCACGTACTTTTGCACCTGGGTCCAGTCCGCACGCTCGACCAGAGTCGAGAAACGGGTGCCCAGTTCGTTCTGGCCAGCGCCCGCCACTTCATGGTGGAACACTTCGACCGGGATGCCCAGCGATTCGAGCAGCAGCGACATTTCAGCGCGCATGTCCTGGGTGCTGTCAACAGGAGGCACAGGAAAGTAGCCGCCCTTGACGCGTGGACGGTGACCACGGTTGCCGTTGTCGAACTTGGCGCCGCTGTTCCAGGGTGCTTCGTATTCTTCGATGTCGAAGAACGGGTTGTTGGGTTCGGTGCTCCAACGCACGCCGTCGAAGATGAAGAATTCTGGCTCTGGACCAAAGTAGGCGGTATCGCCCAGGCCCGATGCCTTCAGGTAGGCTTCTGCGCGCTTGGCCACCGAACGTGGATCGCGGTCATAGGCCTTGCCATCACCGGGCTCGATCACGTCGCACTGCAGGAACATCGTGGTTTCGTCAAAGAACGGATCGATATTGGCGGTGTTGGGATCGGGCATCAGCAGCATGTCGGATGCTTCAATACCCTTCCAGCCAGCGATGGAGGAGCCATCAAACGCGTGGCCCGAGGTGAACTTGTCTTCGTCAAAGTGCGAGATAGGCACCGTGACGTGCTGTTCCTTGCCACGGGTGTCGGTGAAACGCAGATCAACGAACTTGACCTCGTTCTCGTCCAACATGCTCATCACATCTGCAACGCTCTTGGCCATCTAATGCTCCAAAGAAAATCGTGAATAAAAAGGGCTGTGCCAAGACTAAAGCAGTTTACGTGCCAGTTTTGTGACATGCCCATGCCGACCAGAAAATGCGGGCCCGCCAGAACGCGACCGCACCCGGACTGTGCCCAATGCCAGACTGTACCGCGCTTTTGGCCTGGGCCTCCGAGGGACGACGAGGATTTTGCAGCCCAGGGCCCAGATCCCTGCAGACCAGGGCCTGCATTGCCGCACAAGCACCAAGATGGTGCAAAACTACCAGCGCTTTATGCGGATGGCGCACATGCACCAAAATAGCTATTTTCGCACCTTATTGGTGCATTGGCAGCTGAGGCACAGGCCGAGCCCATTGGCACATGCCCTGCTCCGCGCCCTTCCATTTTTGAACAGGTTTTTACTTGGGCTCCGTGCCATCGGCCAGCAAGCTGGCATCGGTTGTATCGGCCACGAGCGGCTCCGCCACCGGCGGCTGCGCGCCCAGGTCGCCATTCTCGATCCGCAGCTGCTGCAGCGCGGCCAGGCAGAAGTGGATGAACCACAGCGAGGAAAACGCAAAGGTGATGGCATAGATCCACACGGCGATGGGAATCAGCACCACAAAGCCAATGGTGAACACCATGCCCGAGGCCCAGACGACGCTGGGCGCAATGCCGATGTAGCCCGAGATGATGCCCATCAGCAAGAGCGGCCAGCGGTGGCGCTGCAGCAGCGTGTCGCGCTCAGCCTTGCTGGCATGCTCGGCCAGGGCATCCACACTCATCACGCGGTAGGTCAGCCAGCCCCAGATGACGGGCGGCACAATCAGCACCAAAGGCGGGATCAGCCACAGCGGCATGGTGACGACAAAGGCCACAATGGCCACCGCCGAGGTGCTCAAGGCCCAGAGCACGCTGGTGACCAGGCCCATGCCCTGCTTCTTCTCCAGCCGGGCAAAGCGCTGCTCGGTCACCATGTTGACCAGGGCCGGCGTCATCAAAAGCGCAATCACCAGCAGCGCGACCACCGCTGCCACCGGCGTGATCAGGATCAGCACCACAAAGGGCGCAATGCCGGCCGCAAAACCTTCGGTGCCACTGCTGCCAAACCAGCTGAATACCGTGCGCAGCCAGCCAATCGTCTCCACCCAGTGCTGCATCGTCGCCACGGCGCCCGACCAGTAAAAATAGCTCCAGCCACCCAAGGCCACCAGCATCACCACCAGTGGCAGCACCGACAGCAGCATGACCCGGGGCCGGAAACAATAGGCGGCGGCACGCCAGAAGGCATCAAACATCAGGCGGGAGCCCGCAGACGCGAGGGGCATGGGGTGAACTCCTTGTGTATCTGGGCGGGTGGCCAGGCTGGCGGGCCGCTCAGTGATTCGGTATCAAGCGGGTGTGCCGCACCTAGGCGCGGCCCAAAAGGCGCAGTACCCCACGCCATTGCTGGCTCCAAAAGCCGCGCCCGTAATCGCGCAGCTGCCCTTGCCGGTTGGGCTGCACCTGGTCACGGATGCCGGTGGGGTCATAGCGTAGCTCAAAGTTGGCGGTGCCAAAAAGCATATCCCACCATGGCAGCAGCACACCAAAATTGCAGCCCCCCAAGCGGGTGCGCGGGGCAGCCTCGCCGGCTTTCACAGCGGTGTTGGGCGCGGCATTGTTGGCAGGCGACTCATGGCCGATGCCGATCGCATGGTGACGGCGGTGAAAACGCGGGCTGATCCACAGCCGCTCACCCAGGCGGCCAAACCACAGGCGCAGATTGGCATGCTGCAGGCTTTCGCTCAGCTGGGTGATCGCGACAATCGCCACAAACTGGCTGGGTGCGACACCGATCAACACGGCGACAAACACCAGAATACTGTCATGCACCAGGTCATCGAGCAGGTGGTTGCGGTTGTCGCTCCACATCGTCATCTGCTGCTGCGAATGGTGCAAGGCATGCAGGCGCCACCACCAGACGAATTGGTGCTGACCCCGGTGGATCCAGTACGCGACAAAGTCGAACACCACCAGGTAGATCAGCAGGCTGACCCAGCCCAGGTCGGTCACGCCAGGCCACAGCGCATCGAGGTGCCAGGTCTCAAAGCCGCGCACGCGCAGCGCCCCCACCACCATGTCCCACAGCGGATCGATGGTAAAGAACAAGGCCAGGCGGAACAGGCCCAGGCGATGGATAAAGGTGTAGAGCATGTCCACACGGATCGCATGCCGGTCGGTCACGGCCTCGACCGGCCGCCAGCGCTGCAAGGGCGCAATCACCAGCACCATGACGAGGATCTGCAGGCAGCCCACGAGGAACCAGCCCGCTGCCGTGTAGCCATCTTCCAGATAGCTGGCCAGGCCGAGGTTGAACAGCAGCGGCTGCAGCAACTGCTCAAACAGCCACTGCTGTGCGTTGTCAAAAAGCGTGCTGAGAAATTCCATGGCAAACCATTAGTTCTATGCGGGCCGCAAGCCCTGCAGCCGCCAGTGTGCGCTACGGCAAGGGCTATCAGCCACCATGCTGACGAATCCAATCTTGGTACTGCGGGTGCTCACGCAAGGTGGCAAAACAAAATCCCTTGGCCTGCAAGCCTTCAATCAAGGGCTGCAGCACGGCAGGCGCCCAGGGGTCCTTGCGGTCCCAGATGCCCAGGTGGGCCAGCAAGATATCGCCGGGGCGGATGTCGCGCAGTGCCTTGTCCAGCAACTGCTGGTTGGGGTACTTGTCGCTGGGCAGTTCATCGCCCAGAAAGCCCGCTGGCGACCAGCCCACATGGGCATAGCCGCAGCGCCTGGCCGCCGCAATCAGGCTGGGCGAGGTCTTGCCGCCGGGAGCCCGGAACAGCGGCAAAGGCTTGACGCCGGTGATCTTGGCCAGACGGTCTTCGGATAGCTGGATCTGCGCGCAGTACTGCGCAGCGGTCCATTCAAAGCGCTGCCCCGCCTGCGGCCCTTGCGACGGCTGCACTTTGAAGCGGGGCGCAGCACCTGCCGGCACTTTGATGTCGCCACGCCAGTAGGTGTGGTCCCAGGTGTGCGAGGCAAAAGCATGGCCTTCTGCGGCGCGGGCGCGCCACCAAGGGGCCCAGTGGTCACCCAGACTGCCATCGCCCTCCTTGGTGCGTTCATTGGCGGCAAAGAAGGTCACCTTCACCTGCGTCTTGCGCAAGACGTCGGCGATCTGGTTGGCCACGCCCATGTGGCCGGTGTCCAAGGTCAGATAGACAGGCTTGCTGCAGCTGCCTGCCGCAGTGACTGCAGCAGCAGGCTGGGCAAAGGCAGCAGCGCTGCCCCAACTTGCGGCCAGAAGCCAGAAAAATGTGCTGCGCATGGCGTGGAGATCCCCTCTGCTACTGACTCAACAATGCACGGACCATGCACTAGCGCGGTGCGTGGTCCAGCACCCAGATGCCATGCGGCGACTTGCCCACCTTCACCTGGTTGACCACCTTGCGCTCGACCGTATCGATCACGCTCATCTTGCCCGCCCAGCGCGAGCTGAGGTAGATATAGCGGCCATCCGGACTCACATCCATGCAGTCAGGGCCGCTGGGGCCGGGATAGCGGTCAACGACCGTCTGGCTCAGCATGTCGAGCTTGCTGATGGTATTGGCCACCCGGTTGCTGACAAAAAGATGGCGGCCATCGCCGGTCGCGCGGAAGGCGTGTGCACCCTTGTCGGTCTTGATGGTCTTGACCAGCTGGGGCTCTGCGCCGCTCACATCAAACACCTGCACGCCGTCGCTGCCGGTTAGTGCGACAAAAACGAATTTGTCGTCCGGGCTGCCATACAGATCGGCGGGCATCTGCCCCGTCTTGGTGCGCCATTTCAGGGTCTGGGTGGCGATGTCGATCGCGACCAGCTCATCGCTGTCCTGCATGGTCGAGTAGATCGTCCGGCTCTTGCTGTCGATCCACAGGTGGCTGGGCGTCTTGCCGGTGGCAATGCGCTTGACCAGCTTGGGCTCTTGCCCATCCCAGCGGTAGATGTCGATGTGGTTGAGGCGGTTGGCCGCCGTCACAAACCACTTCATGTCGGGCGAAAAACGCAGATGGTAGGGGTCGGAGATGCCCTGAATCACGCGCTGCACCTCGGCCGTCTTGGGATCGACAAAGGTCAGCGAGTCACCGGTCGCATTGGCCACGATCACCGACTTGCTGTCCGGCGTCAGGTACAGGTGGTGGGGCTCCTTGCCCGTAGGAATGCGCTTGACCTCTTTCCAGGTCGTGGGGTCAATCACGCTGATGCTGGCATCCAGCGAATTGAGCACCAAAATGGGGTTGGCAGCATGCACCGCAGTGGCGGCAAAGGCCATCACCGCAAGCAGAGAACGGGCAAAAACGAAAGGCTTCACAAGCGATTCCTACTAGTAACGCAGCGAGTGTAGCCGCCCGCGATAAATTGCAGCACGACGCAGGGGCGATTGGCGATGTAAATAATCGTTGAACTTGCGCCAAAGCTACAGCAGGCCCAAAACCCTCAGGGCTTGAGCAGTGCCAGCTCGTCGGCCGTCAACCAGCGCCACTCGCCCGGCTTGAGCTCATCGCTCAGCACCAGGCCACCAATCTGCGCACGGTGCAGGCCCTCCACCCGGTTACCGACGGCTGCCAGCATGCGCTTGACCTGGTGGTATTTGCCTTCGGTCAGCGTCAGATCCAGCGTGTTGTCACCCGTCTTCACGCAGGCCGCAGCCTTCACTGGCTTGGGGTCGTCATCCAGGACCACACCGGCCAACAAACGCTCGATCTGCTGCTCGGTCACCGCATGCTTGGCCGTCACCTGGTAGCGCTTGGGCACATGCTTCTTGGGCGAGCTCATGCGGTGGATGAACTGGCCGTCGTCGCTCAGCAGCAGCATGCCAGTCGTGTCCTGGTCCAGGCGGCCGACGGCCTGCAAACCCTGGATGGCGTTCTTGTTGGGGCGCGTGCGCAGCGGCACCGGCAGCAGGCTGTAGATGCTGGGATAGGCCGAAGGCTTTTGCGAGCACTCGGTGCCGGCGGGCTTGTTCAGCAGCACATAGCCCAGCGCATGGTATTCCCACTCCACGCCCTGAACCTTGAAGCGCAGGCCTTCAGGCTCTATGTCGGCGGTCGAGTCCGTCTCCGCAACCCATTCGTTCGCCTGTGCATCCCACAACTGCACCCAGCCTTGTTGCACCAGGCCCGAGCACACGCGGCGCACACCAAAACCCTGCGAATACAACATATCCTGCAACTGCATCCCAACCCCTTCACGCCAGCCACAGACCGCTGCTGCAGCGAGATAAAAAGAAAAACCCCTCTACTCGGTAGAGCAGAGGGGTTGATCAGTATAAAAGCCTGACGATGACCTACTTTCACACGGGAATCCGCACTATCATCGGCGCG
>NZ_JBBGZC010000023.1:0-7795 GCF_037479395.1 Comamonas sp. MYb21
GGGGGGGGGGGGGCGTGGCGGGTCTTCCCTATCGGTGGCTTTGGGCGGCGCCCCGCCCCAACCACCCCACCCCCAAACCCCCCCCCCGCGGCGCGAGGAGACATTGAACAGGTTCTTGGATCAACGGAATTTCAATCCGCTGGTCCAGGCTGCCTCCCAGGCGTCTCAGACCGCTGTGCTGCTGGTGGTCGGGGCGCCCGCCAGCCGCTCATACAAGGTATAGCTGCGGTAGGACTTGTGCGGCCCGCGCACCTGGTGCTCGATGACAAAGGCACCGCTGCGCAGAAACGCATAGCTGCTGTCATAGCGGTCCGCAATGCACAGGTGCGAGCTGCTGGCGCTCAGCTGCCCGTCCTGGTCGATGGCGGGATGCAGCCGGTGAAAAAGGCGCTGCTGCTGGGCATCGAAATAGATGCACAAATCCGTCCCCTGCTGGCTGAAAAAATAGCTGCCGCCGGCGCGAAACGCGCCGCCGCTTTGCAGCACCATCTGGCCGCTCTCGGCATAGTGGGCGCCGCAGGAACCCTCCGGGGTGAAGCGCGCCTGGCCCTGCACGGTGCCAATGGGGTTGCGGGTCACCAGATCCTGCAGGCTGCGCGAAAAACGCCATTCGCCTTGCAGCGCGGCAAGCAGGTGTTCTGCCACCCAGAGGGGCTGGTGCTCGGTAGTCATTGCGGTGTTTTCCATAGGCGGAGCATCTCTGCCGCAGGCCCTGTCAGCACCCTGCTGCCCGGGTGCTGAGATGCGGTGGGCTGCGGCGATTTTGCCAGGGTTTTCTCAGCCGCCATAGCGCTGCAAACGGCTTGGCGCAAGGCTTTGGCGCGGTAGGTGAAATCTGACCATGTGTCCGTCCTGCCACCCACAGCCTGCGCGGTTGGGGCTGCTGATAATTCATTCACGCCATTGAGGCCAGCAACGCAGCCATTGTGGCGGTATTGCATGAATGACATGCCAGGAGACTATTTTTTGCGCTTCATTGATGGGTGCAAAAAATAGTCAGCTCTTTCACCATAACGATCCAAGGAACAACACCATGAAGCTCCAACCTACCATCGCCGCCCTGTGTGCAGCCGCTTTCTTCTCCGGTGGCGTTTTCGCCATGACCTCTGCCGAGCAGAAGGTCGAGAAGGACCGTATCGAAGCCGAGCACAAGGCTGCCAGCGACCAGTGCAAGCCCATGAAGGGCAATGCCAAGGATGTCTGCAAGAAGCAGGCCGATGGCCAAAAGAAGGTCGCCTTGGCGGATCTGAAGCACCGTGCAGAACCTACCGAAGGCCACCGCCACGACCTGGCCAAGGCCAAGGCAGATGCCGAGTACGACGTGGCCAAGGAAAAGTGCGACGACGCCACGGGCAACACCAAGGACGTCTGCCAGAAGGAAGCCAAGGCAGCCCATGTGAAGGCCTTGGAAGCCGCCAAGGTCGCGGAGGTGAGCGCCAAGCCATCGTCCAATCCATCGGATGTGGCCGATGCGCGCAAGGACGCTGCCGACAAGTCGCGTGAAGCCGACTACAAGGCTGCCAAGGAGCGCTGCGATGCCATGGCCGGTGATGCCAAGGATGCCTGCGTGACCGATGCCAAGCGCAAATTTGGCCAGTAAGTCGCGTTGATGCTGCGCCTGCCAAGGCGCTGTCACCAGCCCCTGATGCACCATCTGCGATGGCCATCAGGGGCTGGTTTTGTGCGGTGATAGCAAGTGCCTGCTATCGCTGCCGGGCTCTGAAGCAGAAAAAAGACCTCAACCGGCACTCACCCGCCGAGGCAAGCAGTACATTGCATACATAATGACAGCGAGAGCCCAGCCATGCCTTCTTCCCTCCGATCCCTTCTCTACACCAGCAGGCTGGCTCCCGGCTATGGGCCCACCGAGGTGGGGCGCATCGTCAAGCAGGCGCGGGAGCTGAACGCCATCCATGGCATCACCGGTGTGCTGGTGTTCGATGGTGACTGGTTTGCGCAGTATGTGGAGGGCGCACCTGATGCCATGCGGGTGCTCGAATCCCATCTGCAGGCAGACCCTCGGCATTCCGATTTCCGGGTCATCGATGCGGGGCTGTCCGGCCCCGAGCGGCGCTTTCCCAACTGGGTGATGGGTTATGCGGATGGCGATATCGACAGCAGCGGCTTGAACATCTCGGCGCTGGCCCAGGCCGATGCCTATGAGGCGCTGGAGCGCTTTGCCCAAGCGGTCAAAACCTTGGATATTCTCTGACGGACAGGACTAGCCGCCCTCGCTGATGGCGAACGCGCTCAATCGTGGTGGCGGACCCTTGGCCAGCAAGACGCCCCAGGCCTATCACTGTGCGCTGACCCTGTTTTTGCGGATACGTATGCCGGCCGACAGGCCCTGCGGCTCGCGGTTGTGCAGCAAGAGCGCGCCGCCATGCGCCTGCGCAATGGCATCGACAATGCTCAGGCCCAGGCCATGGCCGCCGGTGTCCTGGTTGCGCGATGCTTCACCGCGCTCAAAAGGCTGGCGCATGCGCTCGAGCTGCGCGGGCGCAATGCCCGGGCCCCGGTCCTCCACGCAGATTTGGGCAAAGTCCTCATCTTCATCGAGCACCAGGCTGGCGCTGCCGGCATAGCGCAGCGCGTTGTCGATCAGGTTGTCCAGCGCGCGGCGCAGGCTCACAGGCTGGCCCATCACTGGCGCACGGATATGGCCGCGGATATCGACGGGCTGGCCCAGCTCCTGCCGGTCCTGGCAGATGCTGCGGGCCAATGCATCCAGGTCAATCTGCTGCAGCGGGCCCTGGTGCTCCCGCGCCTGGATAAAGGCCAAGGTGCTGTCGATCAGGCCTTCCATGCAGCTCAGGTCGCCGCGCAGCTTTTGCTTGCCGCTGTCCAGGTCGGCGCTGTCCAGCAGCTCCAGACGCAGCCGCATGCGCGTGATGGGCGTGCGCAGATCATGCGAGACTGCGGCCAGAAAATGCGTGCGCTCGGTCAGGTTGGCGGCAATGCGCTGCTGCATGCGGTTCAAGGCATGGGCGGCCTGGCGCACTTCGCGTGGGCCGTCCTCGTCCATGCGCGGCGCGGCGACCACATCGCGCTCCAGCGCCTGCGCGGCCTGGCCCATGCGCAGCAGCGGGGTCACCACCCAGCGCACCGCCAGCAGCACGAGCAACACCACCACCAGAATGCGAAACAGGTAGACGCGCAGCAGCACATCGGCCAGCACCTCCCAGCCGCTTTGTGCATGCCAGCCGGGGCTCAGTTGCGTCTCCAGCACCAGCCAGCGGCCGGGGGCCAGCGCAATCTGCAGGCCATAGTCCACCGTGAAAGGGCTGAGCCCGAAATAGCTGGACTGCGGCACCGCATGCCCATGCGCATCAGTTAACTGCAGCCGCTGCAATTGGGCCTGGCCCGCCTGGGGCAGCCGCGCATGCAGCACGCGGTTGACCAGTGCCTCGGCCTCCTGGTGCAGCTCGGCGTCTTCCACTGGGTAACGGGCTTGCGCCTGATCTAGCACCCGGGCTTGCAGGCCGGGGCCAGCCAGGTAGCGCAGCGCTTGCGGGTCCTGGTTGTTCCGGGCCAGCACCTGCAGCGCATCGGCCAGGCGCTCGGCTGCTACGCGCGTGGGGGTTTCCAGGGTTTGGGTGTGGCGCAGGTCCAGCCAGATGCTGCTGGTGAGGAACTGTGTGGCCAGCATGCCAACGGCCAGCACCAGCACCAGGCGGCCAAACAAGGTATCTGGCAGCCAGCGCACCAGCCGCTTGCGCCAGCCGCTGGCCTGCATATGGGGGGCGTCAGTCGCCATGCACAGGCGGCGGCACCAGCATATAGCCCTCATGCCGCACGGTGCGGATGATTTGCGGCTTGCGGCTGTCCAGCTCGATATGGCCGCGCAGGCGGCTGATGCAGACATCAACAGCCCGGTCCGAGGCCGCGCGCTCACGGCCAAAGGCCAGGTCCATCAGCTGGTCGCGGCTCACGGCCTGGTGCGGGTGGCGCAGCAGGTGCTCCAGAATGCGGAAGTCCGAGCTGGCCAGGCTGATCAGCACGTTGCTGGGCGAGAGCAGGTGACGCTGGGCCAGGTCCAACGTAAAACTGCCAAAGCGCAGCAGCATCGGTGCTGGCGGCTCGGGCATGCCGGGCATGGGCTGGGCCTGGGGCCGCACGCGGCGCAGCACCGCGCGGATGCGGGCCAGCAGCTCCATGGGCTCAAAGGGCTTGTTCAGGTAGTCATCGGCGCCCAGCTCCAGGCCGACCACGCGGTTGAGCACGCTGTCGCGCGCCGTCAGCATGATGATGGGGATATGGGCCGTGGCCGGGTTGGCGCGCAGCTGCTGGCACAGCACCATGCCATCGGTGCCGGGCAGCATGATGTCGAGCAGGATCAGATCGGGCAGGCGCTCGGCCAGCGCGGCCGCCATCTGTTCGCCATCGCCCGCGCACTGGCTGTGCAGGCGCGATTTGGCCAGGTAGCTCACGATGAGCTCTCGCATGTCGGCGTCGTCTTCGACCACCAGGATCAGGGGCAGGTTTTCCATGTGTGTGGCCGGCTATTGTAAACGGGACATGCGAATGAGAATACATTTCATTTCATTTCCGTACACGGCGAATACATGGCGCGGGGCCACCCTTTTTACAGTGCCAGCTTTGCAATAAAAAAGGTGGTTGGCATGGTGGTGAATCAAAAGCGCGCAGCGGTGGCAGGGGGGCCGGTTTGGCTGCGGTTGAGCCCGGTGGTGTGTGCCGCCTTGGCGGCCTGTTCCCAGGCGGCCTTGGCGCAAACCGCGCCATCCGCGCCGGCGGATGCAGCCGCTGCCAAGCGCACGGCAGAGACCACCCAGCTCGAAGAGGTGGTGGTGAGCGCCGAATCCACCAACGCCAGCGAGGCCACACGCTCGTACGAGAACCCGGCCGTCTCCAGCGCCACCGGCCTGTTGCTGACGCGCCGCGAAACCCCGCAGTCGGTCAGCGTCGTCACCCGCCAGCAGATGGACGACGAGAACGTGCAGACCCTGGATGATGCCTTGCTCAACGCCACCGGCATCTCGGCCACCCAGCTCGATGTGGGCGGCCGTACCAGCTACCGCGCGCGGGGCTTTGAGATCACCAACTTCCGCGTGGATGGCGCATTGCAGAACGGCCAGACCGGCTTCTCCGGTCAGGGCCTGGCGCTCAACATGGATCTGTATGACCGCGTCGAGATTCTGCGCGGCGCCAATGGCCTGCTGGGCGCCACTGGCGACCCGGCCGGTGTGGTCGACATGGTGCGCAAGGAGCCGCGCAAGACGCGCTTTGGCAGCGTCGGCGTGACCCTGGGCAGCCACGGCGGCCGCCACCTGACTGCCGATCTGAACCAGCCGCTCAATGCCGATGGCAGCGTGCGCTCGCGCTTTGTGATCAGCGGCGATGATTCGAGCACCTTCCGCGACCGCGAAAAGGACAAGTCCCTGGGCCTGCTGGCCAGCTTTGCTGCCGACATCAGCCGTGACACCAAGGCAGCCCTGGGCCTGCAGTACGAGCGCCGCCGCATCGATGGTGCCACCTGGGGCACGAACGTCCCCATCTGGTATGCCGATGGCACCGAGACCCACTTCAAGCGCAGCCTGAATTCGTCGGCCGACTGGAGCTACAGCGAGCGCGAGAGCAAGACCATTTTTGGCGCGCTGGAGCACCGCTTTGACAACAACTGGACGACCAAGCTCTCGGGCTCCTGGACGCGTGGCGAGGTGGACAGCCACCTGGCCGTGGCCAAGGCCAACCGGGGCACGGTATCGGCCGGCTACTGGGCGCAGGATGGCAGCGGTGCCTACCTGAACACCTATTTGTCCGAGGCGCAAAGCACCACCAAGAACCTGCAGTGGACGCTCAACGGCCCCTTCGAGGCATTGGGCCGCCGCCACCAGTTCATGATGGGCGCGAACTACAACGACAACGAGTCGACCGCCTACGGCCTGGACTGCTTCAACAGCGCTGGCCAGTCCGTCGCTTGCATGAATCGCATCAGCAACGGCTTTGCGATTGGCGACTGGCGCGAGTTCATCCGCACCGGCCAAGGCATTGGCGAAGTGACCACCGCCCGCAACGGCAAGGACACCGTCACCCGCATCAAGACCTATGGCAGCTATGCGGCCACGCGCCTGAGCATCACCGATCCGCTGTCGGTGATCGTCGGCGCGCGGCTGAGCTGGCAGCGCAACTTCTCCAACGGCGTCGTCACCTCGGACTTCAGCCACCAGGTCACGCCCTACCTGGGCGCCGTCTATGACCTGAACCGCAACTACTCGCTCTACGCCAGCTACACCGATGTGTTCGAAGCCCAGTCGCAGCGCCGCGTCGATGGCACCTATCTCGATCCCAAGTCCGGCACCGCGATGGAAGTGGGCGTCAAGGGCGAATGGCTCGATGGCCAGTTCGATGGCTCGCTGGCGGTGTTCCGCAACAAGCAAAAGGATGTGGCCACGATTGCGCGTGACGCCAGCGGCGACCCGCTCTACGTGACCGGCGACGAGGGTGTGACCGCCTATGTCAATGGCGCATCGGGCGTGACGACCAAGGGTTTTGAAGTGGACTTCTCCGGCCGCATCACGCCGAGCTGGAATGTTTATGGCGGCTACACCTATCTGTCGGTGAACAACCCCAACTCTACCGGCGCAGAGGATGACCCCAAGCACCTGCTGCGCCTGAACACCAGCTACCGCCTGCCCGGCAACTGGAACAAGCTGACCCTGGGCACCGGCCTCACGGCACAAAGCAAGATGCACCAGGTCGCCACCGGCACCAGCCACCCGACCGAGGGCGCCAATGTCAATATCGACCTGAAGGCCTACACCCTGTTCCATGCGATGGCGCGCTATGAGATCAACAAGGACCTGGTCGCCACCCTGAACATCTCCAACCTGTTCGACAAGACCTACTACCGCCAGTACGGCTTCTACTCGGGCGCCATCTATGGCGAGCCCCGGACCGTGCGTCTGAACCTGAAGGCCACGTTCTAAACAAAGGATCGCGTTCCTAAGGTGGGCCTTATCCGGCCCGCCCCTGCTGCAGCCCACTCTGCAGCCCTGGACTTTGCAGTGCCAGCCCTGTGCTGGCGCTGCAGAGTCCTTTTTTTGGCCCTCAGCTTGATCGTTGCTGGAGCTCGTGCGCGATGCGCTGGCACCAAACCTGGGCCTCTGCCTGCAGGCCAAAGCTGCTCAGGTGCATCGCGCGTTCGCCCCGCACACGCAGGCGCACGACATAGTAGGGCCCATCTTCGGCGCTGCGCTCCAGCACGCTGGGCGGCTCGATATCGGCGTAGGGAATGGCGCGTGGGGGCAGGGGCAGGCGCCCATGGCGCACCAGGCAGCGCTGGCGCTGGTCAAAATGCAGCCGCAGGCAGCGCCCGCATGCCAGGCAGAGGAAAAACACCCCCAGCACCACCGGCGCCGTGATGCAGGCGGCCAGCAGCAGCAGTTGCCACCACGGCAGGCCCCAGTGACCATGCTGGACAAAGGGCACCGGGATCAGAAACATCGCCAGCCCAATCACGGCCACAAACAGCCGCATCGGCCAGCTGATGTGCTCCTCGTAACGCAGGCCGTCGGGCGAGTCGCGGAAGCCATGGGTCATGTCATGCCTCTATGCGCTGGTGTGTGGGTGCTCCCTGAATGCCTTGGCCAGGGGAACAGGCTTGGCTCTGGATTCTACGGGGCGGCTACGTTTTCGGAACATGGCCACGATGCCCCATGCAAAAAGTCCCGGGGGGGGGGGGGGGTGGGGGGCCCGGGCGGTTGATGTGGCGGGGGGGGGGGGGGGGGGGGATTGGGAGGGCGGTTTGGGTTCAAAGACGGAGGGTATTGGGGCG
>NZ_JBBGZC010000023.1:7805-23373 GCF_037479395.1 Comamonas sp. MYb21
CCCGCGCGCCCCGGGCTGGCGGCGGTACGCCCGGCCCGCCCACTCTGTCCCCACCCCCCCCCCCCCCCCCCAAAAAACCCCCCGGCGCCGCCTGCCCCCCCCCCCCCGGGGACTTTTCAGTCGCCGAAGGTGCTGGGGGCTCGTCATGCCTCAGGCAGTTGGTACACAAAGCGGTAGGAATGCTGGCCGTTGTCGATCGTGATCTGCATGCTGCCGCGCAGGCCCTGCAGTGCATCGGTGGCCGAATCGGGCACGACGCTGATGCTTTGCGTGGACGCGCCCTGCGCCATGCTGGCGCTGTGCTGCAGCACAAAGCTGCCGCTGCGGCCATGCAGGCTGCCTTGCACGCGTTCCATCGCCACATAGCCGGCCGAGCCGGCGGTCGTGCTGCGAAACGACAGCATCTCGCCCTGGCTGGCCGCCTGCAGATCGCCGCTGAATTGCTTGTCGAGCGAGAGCCGACCCAGGCCGGTGGCCTCCGCAACCGGGCTGAGGCTTTCGGGTTGCAGCTTGATGTCAAAGCGTCCGGTGGCGATATGGTCCATGGCAGAGTTCAGGCAAAAATGCTATTTTTGCACGGTGCTGTATTTATGTACAGTATTTTGATTGCCGCAGCGATGATGCCGGGCGGATCGGGGCAATCCGTCGTTGGGACGGCGGCCCGGTGATCATGCCCGGACCTTAGTTCTCCGAAGAGGGCTTGGCGGGTGGGGTCGGTGGCGTTTGCAGATGTTCGCTGTAGCCCTTGAGCATGTCCTGCAGCGCCTGGTCATTGCGGGTAAAGGCGCGGCAGCGAAAGCAGATCATGCGGTGCTGCCAGGCAGCGATTTTGCCCGCCGTGCCGGCCTCCTCCATTTGCCCGGAGGTGAGTTGAAAAATGTAGTCACGGCATTTCATGAAGCAGTCTCTTTGTCAAACCAGTTTTGGTGCAGGCACAGCTGCAGCTGCTTGCGCGCGCGGCTCATGCACTGCCAGTAATCGGCCTTGGTGATGCCCAAGGTGCTGCAAATCTCCTCGGCCTCGCATTCCAGAAACTCCTTCATGGAAAACACCCGCGCTGGCTTGGCCGGCAGCTTGTGCACACACAGATCGACGATGATGAAGAACTGGTCGTTTTGCAGCTGCTGCTGGGGGTTGACCCAGGTGGTGGGCGCAACGCCCTCGACCCAATGGCCCCGCTTGTCAAACAGGATCTGGTCGAGGTCGTCCTGGAAAGCCTCGTCATAGCTCACGGGCGCGCGGTATTTCTGTCGCAGCCGGTCGCTGATCTTGTTGCGCAGGATGCCAAACAGGTAGCTCTTGGCCTGGGCAGCGTCAAAGCTGCTGCGGTCCAGCTGCAGCAGCGCCGCCAAGGTATCTTGCACGGCATCCTCGGCCTCTTCGCGCGAGGGCAGGTGCAGCTGTGCAAAACGCAGCATGGCGCTGCGCCATTGGACGGTGATCTCTGCTGCGATGGTGTGCATACACTCCTTGGCTTAACGGTGGCAACAACGGTCCAGGGACCAGCGGCCCGGCCCCTGGCTGACAATGGCGACCAGCATGATGCCCAGCATCAAGGGCACCTTGAAGCCCAGGCCGTCATCGCTGTCGATCTGGTTCCAGCCGGCCCAACCCAGGTCAAAGTGCACGCTGTACACCGCCACATAGGTGATGAAGATCAGCCCCAGCGCGGCAATGCGCGATGCCAGCCCGATGATCAGCGCCACGCCCAGCACCAGCTCGGTAAGGCCTGCAATGCCCCAATTTAAGCTCGCGGGCAGCCAGCTCACTGGGATGGGAAAGTCCAGGCCGGCAAACCAGGCCGGTGCCTCCCAGCCCGATGACAGTTTACGAAAACCTGCCAGCACAAACTCCTGCCCCACCCACAGGCGCAGCAGCAGCAGGCCCAGGCCATCAATCTTCTCGCGTGCTTTCACGCGCAATGAATTCAAGGAATGCATCTTTCATATCTCCATAGTAGGGCGAGCTCCAGCGCGAGTCGCGCACAAAGGCGGTGATCAATTCCCGCCAGGCCTCGTCGCCCAGTTGCTCGCGCAGTTCCGGAAAATGGGCCTCCACCATCTGGCTGGCCCCCAGGTAGACCAGGTGGCGGTAGGCACGCATGCCGTTGTCGCTGTAGCCCGGGGGCACCTGGTCGGACAGGCCTCTTACATAGTCGTAGAAGTGCGCAGACATGCCAGCTCCTGGTTGATGACCTCCATGCCGGGGACATCGTTGTCCCACTCCAGCAGCACGGGGGTGCCATGGCGCTCGGCAAGGCTGCGCGCGAGCTGCTGGGTGTGTGCTTCCACCGGCTGGCTGTGCGTGTCCATGAACAGGTCAAAGCGCGCATCGAACTCATGGCCCGCCACATGCATGTAGCTCACGCGGCCCATGTCCAGGCCCTGCACAAAGTCGCCGGGGCTGGGGCCGCCATGGTTCTTGTGGTTGACCGACAGGTTGTTCAGGTCCAGCAGCAGATGGCAGTCCGCCAGGTCGAGGACCATGCCGAGAAAATCCGCTTCAGGCATCGCCCCCACATTGGTGTACCAGGTCGTGTTCTCGACCGAGATGCGCATGCCCAAGGCATCTTGCACCGCACGGATACGGTCGGCGACGCGGCGCGCATGTAACTCAGTAAAGGGCACGGCAAACAGGTCGTAGAGCTGGAAGCTGTCGCCGCTTGCGGCCAGGTGGTCGGAGTACAGCGGGGTGTCCAGGTCATCAATCAGCTGGCGCAGATCGCGCAGAAAGGACCTGTCCAGTGGTGCGGCGCCGCCCAGGTTGAGGGCCACCCCATGCAGGTGGACCGGGCGGCCCGAGTCGATCAGCGCCTGCAGTGGTGCCAGATCCCGGCGCACCCAGTTCTCGGGTGCGACCTCGAAGAAGTCGGCATGCACGGCGGACATATCCCAGTCGAGCATTTCACGTCGAAAGCCAAGGCCAATCATGGTGTCCTCATTTCTGTGCAGGCGCGAGTTGGCGCTTGGCCAACCCGCCGCCAACGTTAGCCACCAAAGTTTTCACCCTGTGGCAAGGTGCCAGCCATGCGGGCCTGGGAGGCGGCCTCGATGACCTGCGCACGGCTCAAGCCCATGCCGGATTGGCCTTTGAACTGCGGCGCATCAAAATTGCCGTCGAACTGCCGCGCATGGTCCATACGGGCCTGGCTGAGCTCTGCCCGGACCTGGTCGCGGGTGAGGCTGCTGCCGGAGGTGGCGTAAGCCGGGTAGTCCGAGCCATTGCCCACGGGGGCGGTGCTCATGGCCTGGGCGCTGCCGGCAAAGGCCAGGCTGGCAGCCAGAAGAAGACGGGTGGTGATCGTGGTAGTGGTCAACATGGTGGGAACCCTTTCTGTGGTGGGGTGGGTGAGCGTGGGAGGCTCACCCTGGTGTTGTTTATGACGGAGTGGGTCAGTGGGTGCCCGCGCCATCCTTCTTGGAGCAGCCGCCGTCCTTCTTGGAGCAACCGCCGTCCTTCTTCGAGCAGCCGCCATCCTTCTTGGAGCAGTTGGCGTCCTTGGTGCTCGATTCCTTCTTGCCGCAGCTGCCTGCGCCGCATTTGCTGTCCTGGCTGCCAGCGGCCCAGGCGGAGGTTGCGAGCACAGCGGCGGCCAAGGTGGTGAGGGTCTTGATGTTCATGGTGTAGTTCCTGGTGATGAAAGGTTGAAAGTGCACAGCACAGCGCTGCCACGTTGATGAAGTCGTTCGACCTGATCGATTCCTGACATCTTTTTGAAAATATTTATCGAGACCGCCCAAAAAATGCCGGCGCAAGGCTGCGCCCACCTCGCCAAAGTGGCCAGGGCGGGGGTGCTTTCAGGAGGAGGCGCAGTCCGGATGCTGCGGGCTCGCAACTAGCTAGTGGCTGCAGAGCTCGCGCCCATGGCATGGACGCGGATAGCGATGAGGCGCAAGGCGTCTTTGGAAGGCGAGCCGTAGTAATTGCCAAGGCTGACCATGCAGCGGGTCAGCGAGGCCTGCGTTCAGACTGCAGCAGGGCGCATGGCAGAGGGCGCCTGGGGCAGACCCGAGAGCGTCAGGGCTGCAGCTGCGGGTCGAGCTGCAGCTGCAGCAGCGCGCCGGCGATCAGCGCATGCATGCCCTGGGCCAGATCGCCTTCCATCTCGGCGGTCTCAGCCTCGTAGCTGGTGGGCACCACGCTCTCCTGGCGTGCGGCCGAGTAGACCGAGTCGGCAGCGGCCAGGCCGTGGAAGGCGATGGTCGCCAGCAGCCAGCGCGACTGCTCCTTGCCGATGCGGTAGGCCTGCGCCACTTCTTCCTGGTGGGTATCGATCTTCTCGAGCATTGCCGGGGTGGCGACCAGCCTGCGGATCACATAGGGCGTCACGCCGGGGTAGGTCTTGGCGAACTGGCGCACCGAATCGCTGAAGCGGACCAGGTAGTCCTGCAGGCCCTCTTGCTCGCCCACCTTGGGCAGAGAAAACTCCCAGCGCCGAAAAATCTCCTCGGCCACCATGTGCTTGAGCTCGGCCAGGCTGGGCACATGCTTGTACAGCGCCATATGCGTCACGCCCAGTGCACTGGCCACGCCCACAAAGGTGATGTTGGGCAAGCCCATCTCGATACCTGCATCGGCGATGCGCTCTTGCGTGATCAGGCGCGGTCGCCCGCGTGGGGCTGCTTTTTTCTCGGGGTCCATGTTCTCTCCAGGTACCAGGCCATTGTCAGCCAAACCGCTGCTGCGATAGCTGTAAAAGATGTACGGTAATTTATTAGTTTAGTATGATGCAACTAATTATTATTCCTATTGCGTTTCGCGTTGGGGCGGGCTGTCTATCGCAGGCCCGGCGCAGCGCAGTCACGCCGCCGGGCGCTGTAGCGCGACGGCGCCGTCTGCACGCGAGCGCATCCGTTTTTCTCTAGGTCTTGCTCCCATGCATGCAGATGACGCGGCGGCTGCCGCAGCCCCAGGGCCCGGTCCGATCAGGCGGGTGCTCCACCCGATTCGCGGGCGTTTGACCGTGGCCGCGCTGCTGTCGGGCCTGGGGGCCATGCTCAGCCTGGTGCCGCTGGCGGCAATGGTGCGCATGGCCCAGCTCAGCCTGGGCGAGCCGGGCACCGGCAGCATCTGGCCGCTGCTATCGGGGGCACTGGCCTGTCTCTTTTGCGGCGCATTGTTGGTGCTGGCCGGCGAGGTACTGGCCCATAGGGCAGACAACCAGCTCACCCACGGCCTGCGCCGCGCCGCCGTGCAGCGGCTGGGCCAGGTGCCACTGGGCTGGTTCAGCAGCCGCTCGTCGGGCGAGGTCAAGCAGGTCCTGCAGGACGACATGGCCACCTTGCACAGCCTCAGCGCGCATTTCTACACCTCGGTGGCTCGCGCGGGTGGCGCGATGCTGGTCGCAGTGGCCTACTTGCTGGCGCAGGACTGGCGCATGGCCTTGATCGCCTTGTTGCCGTTTCCCGGCTATGTCTGGTTTCTGCGCCGGGCGCTGCGCTCCAGCGGCGCACAGATGGGCGTGTTTGCCGGCCACATGGGCCGCATCCAATCGGCCGCCGTGGCCTTTGTTGCCGGCATGCCGGTCATCAAGGCCTTTGGCAACAGCGGCCAGGGCCAGGCCAGCTACCAGGGCGCGGTCGATGCGTTTGCGCAGGCCTTTAGAGATTTTGTGCGCCCCCTGGTCGCTGCCATGGCCCATGCCCATGGCATGGCCGCCCCGGTCACCGTATTGGGCTTTGTGCTGGCCGGTGGCTGGCTGCTGGGCAGCCTGGGTGCGCTGGCACCGCTGGATCTGCTGCCCTTTGTGCTGGTCGCCCCCGGCATCTGCGCGCCGGTGCTGCTGCTGCACACCTTGCTGCATGACCTGCAGGGCGCCACCGCAGCGGCCCAGCGCGTGCTGGCGCTGCTCGATACGCCCGTGCTGGCGCAACCGGCGCCCAGCGAGCAGCTGTCACCACTGAATAACCACCTCTGTTTTGACCAGGTGGGCTATGCCTATGCGCCGGGCCAGCAGGTGCTGCAGGACATCAGCTTCCAGCTAGCGCCTGGCACGGTCACCGCCATCGTCGGCCCCTCGGGCGCTGGCAAAACCACCATTGTGCGTTTGCTGCTGCGCTTTTTTGACCCGACCGAGGGCCGCATCACGCTGGGTGGCGCGGACATGCGCGCCATTGGCAGCGCAGCGCTCTACCAACGCATTGGCTTTGTGCTGCAGGATGTGCGCCTGATCCATGCCAGCCTGCGCGACAACATAGCGCTGGGCCGGCCCGGCGCCAGCCAGGCCGAGGTGGAAGCCGCCGCGCGCGCCGCCGATGTGCATGGCTGCATCGCAGCGCTGCCACGCGGCTATGACGCGGTGCTGGGCGAGGACGCGCAGCTCTCGGGCGGCGAGCGCCAGCGCATCAGCATTGCCCGTGCGGTGCTGATGGATGCACCGATTTTGGTGCTGGATGAGGCCACCGCCGCTGCGGATGCCGACAGCGAGGCCGCTATTCAGCGCGCGCTGTCGCGCTTTGCGCAAGGCCGCACGGTGCTGGTGATTGCCCACCGGCTCGATACCGTCATGCAGGCCGACCAGATCCTCGTGATCGACGAAGGGCGCCTGGTGGAGCAGGGGCGCCACGCCGATCTGCTGGCCCAAGGCGGGCGCTATGCCCGCCTGTGGCGCGAAGGGGGCTATGCCGCCGCACAGGAGGCATCGCCATGCTGAAAACCTTGAACCTGCTGCTGGGCGAGCAGGCCCCTTTGTTGCGCCGCTACGCCTGGATGGCTGCCTGGTATGGCGCGCTCTGCGGCCTGTGCACGGCCCTGCTGCTGCCACTGATGGCCCAGCTGCTGCAGGCCCAGTGGCGCGCAGCTGGCATTTGGCTGCTGGCCATGTTGGCCGCCGTGGTGCTGGCCTGGTGGTGGCGCGGCCGGGTGGAGCAAGCCGGGGTGGGCGTTGGAGTTGCGATCTTGCAAACCGGCCGCCACCGGCTGGGTGCCCATGTGGCGCGCCTTCCCATGGGCTGGTTCAACGCGCAGAACACCGCCAAGGTCAGCCACCTGGTCACCCAAGGGATGATGGCCGTGGCCCAGCTGCCGGCCCATGTGCTCACACCCGTCATCAGCGGTGTGGTGGCGCCGCTGGTCGTGCTGGCGCTGCTGTTTGTGCAGGATTGGCGTCTGGGCCTTATCGGCCTGCTGGCCTTGCCGCTGCTGCTGGGCGTGCTGGTATTGACCGCCCGCATGGGCCGCTGGGCCGATGCCGCGTTTCAGCGCGACTTTGCCCAGACCGGCCAGCGCATCGTGGAGTTTGCGCAGGCCCAGTCGGTCTTGCGCGCCTTCCAGGGCGGCGGTCAGAGCACCCGCTTTGTGGCGCAGGCGATGGACCAGCAGCGCCAGTCGGCCGGGCGCTTGATTGCGGTGTCCGCGCTGTCGTCGGTGCTCAATGTCTGGGCCGTGCAGGCGGTGTTGGCAGCCTTGCTGGTCGCCGTTGTGATCGGCATCGATCAGCAAAGCGCCCAGGCGCTGGCGCCTGGAGAGGTCATCGGCGCCGTGTTGTCCATGCTGCTGATCAGCCGCTTTGTCGAGCCGCTGTTGGAGCTGGTGGGCTATGCCGAGGCGCTGCGCAGTGCGCGCGGCCAGTTGGATGCGATGGACGCGCTGCTGGCGCAGCAGCCCTTGCCGCAGCCGCAGCACCCGCAGCTGCCGCGCGATGCATCGATCACTCTGCGCGATGTGCATTTCTCCTATGGCGCAGACCAGCCCGCCGTGCTGCGTGGCATCAACCTGCATGTGCCGCCCGGTAGCATGACGGCCTTGGTGGGGGCATCGGGCTCCGGCAAAAGCACGCTGGTGCGGCTGATCGCACGCTTTTGGGATGTGGACCAGGGCGGCGTATTGATTGGCGGCACCGATGTGCGGCAGATGGATGAGGCCCAACTGGCCGCGCAGATCAGCCAGATCTTTCAGGACAGCTATTTGTTTGCCGGCAGCATTGCCGACAACATCCGCATCGGCCGGCCTGGTGCCAGCGATGCCCAGGTATGGCAAGCCGCCCAGCAAGCGGGCGTGGACAGCATCGCGCAGCGCCTGCCAAGCGGTCTGGACAGCCCCGTGGGCGAGGGTGGCGCCCAGCTCTCGGGCGGTGAGCGCCAACGCATTGCGATTGCGCGCGCCCTTATCAAGGATGCGCCCATCCTGCTGGTGGACGAGGCCACCGCCGCGCTCGATACCGAGAACCAGGCGCTGATTGCGCAGACCCTGGCGCGCCTGCGTGGCCAGCGCACGGTGGTGGTGATTGCGCACCAGCTGTCAACCATTGCGATGGCCGACCAGGTGCTGGTGCTGGAGGGAGGCCAGGTGGTGGAGCAAGGCACGCCTGCGCAGCTGGCAGCGCAATCGGGCCGCTATGCACAGTGGCTGGCCCAGCGGGCGCACGCCCAGGGTTGGCGCATTGCCGCAGCTGGGGAGCAGGGCTGATGCGGCTGCGCTGGTGCTTGGGCTTTGCGCTGCTGTGCCTGGCGTCCCTGTTGGTGGGGGCGCGCCAGATGGCCTGGTCGCAGCTGTGGAGCTTGTCGGGTGATGCCTGGCTCACGTTGACGGCCAGCCGGCTGCCGCGCCTAGCGGCGCTGGTGCTGACGGGGGCGGGCCTCGCCGTCTGCGGCGTGATCCTGCAGCACATTGTGCGCAACAAGTTTGTCGAGCCTGGCACCTCGGGCGGGCTTGATGCCGCCAAGCTCGGCATTCTGATCGCGATGACGGCGGTACCGTCTGCCGGCGCGCCGGGCCGCATGGGTCTGGCGCTGCTGTTCTGCTTTGCATCCAGCCTGCTCTATGTCGCCATCATCGCGCGCATCCGCTTCAAGAACACGGTCCTGGTGCCCGTGATCGGGCTGATGTACGGCAGCGTGCTCAGCGCCGTGGCCGAGTTCTATGCCTACCGCAACAACATCCTGCAAAGCATGCAGGGCTGGCTGCTGGGCGATTTTTCGCGCATCGTCCAAGGCCATTACGAGATGCTCTACATCATCGTGCCGGTGGTGGCGCTGGCCTATCTGTATGCGCAGCGCTTTACCGTGCTGGGCATGGGGGAGGAGATGGCTACCAGCTTGGGCATGGGCTATGCGGCCACTGCCACCTTGGGCCTGGTGCTGGTAGCCGTCACCGTCTCGGCCACCGTCATTGCCGTGGGCGCCATCCCCTTTGTGGGCCTGGTGGTGCCGCAGCTGGTGGCCTTGTACAAGGGCGACCATCTGGCCCGCACCCTGCCGCTGGTGGCGCTGGGCGGTGCCAGCCTGCTGCTGGTCTGCGATATCGCCGGCCGCCTGCTGATCTATCCGTTTGAGGTGCCCATTGGCCTGACCGCCGGCGCCTTGGGCGGCGTCGTTTTCCTGGTGCTGATTCTGCGGGGGCGGCGATGAAGCGCACGATCACCTTGAAGACATTCCGCAGCAGCCATGCGCTGTGGCTGGGCATCGCCGTGCTGGCCTTGGGCTTTGTGCTGCTGGGCTCAGGGCTGGACATGGGCTATGTCATCCCCCGGCGTTTGCTGCGCCTGGCCACTATTGCGCTGGGCGGCATCTGCGTGGCGGTGTCGGCCATCGTGTTCCAGACCCTGATGGGCAACCGCATTCTGACGCCCGCCATCATGGGCTACGAGGCCGTCTTTTTGCTGTGGCAGGCCATGCTGCTGCTGGTGCTGGGTACGCAGGGCATGGGCATGCTGGGCGAGCGGGGCAATTTCTTTGTATCGGTGGCGCTGATGCTGGTGTATTCCTGGGGCTTGCAGCGCTGGCTGCTGCGCCGGGGGCAGGGCGATGTCTATGTGCTGCTGCTCGTCGGCCTGGTGCTGACCATGGTGATCGGCACCTTCACGCAGTTTGTGCAGCTGCGCATCAGTCCGGGCGAGTTCGCGGTGTTCCAAGGCATGGGCTATGCGTCCTTCCACCGCGCCCGGCCCGATACCTTGGCCTATGCCGCGCTGGCCGTGGGTGCCGTCTGCCTGGTGCTGCACAAAACCCTGCCGGTGCTCGATGTGATGGCGCTGGGCCGCGAGCAGGCCATATCGTTGGGCGTGCCCCATGCGCGCTGCATGCGCCTGTACCTGGCCTTGGTGGCGGTGCTGGTGGCGGTGTCCACCAGCCTTATCGGGCCCACGGCCTTCATGGGCATCTTTGTGGCCAACATCGTCTACGCGCTGGCACCGCAATGGCGCCACCGCAGCACCTTGCCGATGGGCTGCGCAGTCGCCATCGCCATCTTCCTGGTAGCGCAGCTGCTGGTGGAGCATGTTTTCAACTACAAGACCACCGTCAGCATCCTGGTCAATCTGGTCTGCGGTGCTTACTTTCTGGTGCTGACGGTGCGCGGCCGGGCTCTCTCATGATCATTGTCAGCAACCTCCATAAATCCTATGGCAGCCGCGCCGTGCTGTCGGGCGTCAGCACCGCCTTCCCGGCCGGGCGCATCACCTCGCTCATCGGCCCCAATGGCGCCGGCAAATCCACCTTGCTGATGATGATTGCCCGCCTGCTGGCGCCCAGCAGCGGCGAGATCCAGCTCGATGGCCGCAGCATTGCCACCATCTCGGTGGCGCACTATGCGCTGCGCATTGCCACCCTGCGCCAGTCGCCCGGTTTTCAGATGCGCTTGACGGTCGAAGAGCTGGTCGGCTTTGGCCGCTTTCCGCACCACCGGGGCACGTTGACGAGCAAAGACCAGCAAGCCGTCGATGAGGCCATTGCCTTCCTGTCGCTCGAGCCGCTGCGCCACGCCTATATCGACGAGATCAGTGGCGGCCAGCGGCAGATGGCCTTTTTGGCGATGACCATTGCCCAGCAGACCGATGTGCTGCTGCTCGACGAGCCGCTGAACAACCTGGACATGAAGCATGCCGTGCAGATCATGCGCGCGCTGCGCAGGCTTTGCGACGAGGCCGGCCGCACGGTGATTCTGGTCATCCACGACATCAACTTTGCCGCCAATTACTCGGACCACATCGTCGCGCTCAAAGGCGGAATGCTGTGCTTTAGCGGCCCCAGCGATGACGTCATCTCCGAAGCCAATCTGTCGCAGCTTTTCGAGCTGCGGTTTGACATCAGCCGCACCGCGCAGGGATGCCTGTGCAACTACTTCAAGACCTAGGAAACCTTTGCCATGCAACGCCCCCGCATCTGCATTCACACCTGCGCCCGCACCTTTCTGCGGCCCCTGTCTACGGCCATCGCCGCAGCCGCCGCTGTCACCATCGCCCTGGCCCTGAGCGGCTGCGACCGCGCATCCAGTTCGGCCGCCGATGTGCCATCGCCCAGCGCTGCAGCCAGCAGCGCGCCGGCCGCCGCGCCCATCACCGTGCAGCACCAGCTGGGCAGCACCGTCATCCCCCGCACCCCGCAGCGGGTGGCTGCGTTGGAGATGAACGAGGCTGATTTTCTCGATCAGCTCGGTGTGCCGATTGCTGGCATGGTCAAGGACTATGTGCCGCACTTTCTGGCCAAGTACAAAGCCGATGCCGCCGTGCAAGACCTGGGCGCCATCGTGCAGCCCAACCTGGAGCGCGTGCATGCCTTGAAGCCCGACCTGATTCTGATCACGCCCCTGCAGGCCAACCACTACCAGGCGCTCAGCGAGATCGCGCCCACCATCCATCTGGATGTGGATTTCAAGGACAGCCATGCCAAGCACATCGCAGTCGTCAAAGACCATTTGCTGACCCTGGGCCGTATCTTTGACAAAGAGGCGCTGGCCGCACAAAAGGTGGCCGTCTTGGATGCCAAGCTGGCGCAAGCGCGCCAGCGCATTGCGGGCAGCAACGACAAGGCCTTGATCGTTCTGCACAACAACGGCGCCTTCAGCTCCTTTGGCCCGCAGTCGCGCTACGGCTTTGTGTTCAGTGATCTGGGCGTCAAGCCCGCCAGCACCGATGCCGAGGGCAGCCTGCATGGCCAGCCCATCTCCAGCGAGTTCATCCAGCAGGCCAACCCCGACATCCTCTATGTGGTGGACCGCACTGCCGTGATGGAGCGCCACGCGGTGATGACCGCTGACCAACTGGCCAACCCCTTGCTGCGCGAGACCCAGGCCTGGAAGAGCGGTCGCGTCGTCTTTGTCGATGCCGACGCCTGGTACACCACCGGCGCCAGTCCTACCTCGCTCAGCCTGCTGATTGACGACGTGCTGCGTGGCTACCCGGGCTGACCGCCTGCCAGCCACCACATCGAGCTTCTCTTTTCCCCTCCCGTTGTAGCCAGGTTCCGACCCAGCCAAAAAAACCTCCAGGCGCATTGCGCTGGGCACCGTCGTGCGCCAAGCACCGGCGCCCACCAGCGCGCCACCCTTGCTTTTCTGTAGTCATCACCTCTAAGGAACCAGGCATGTCTCAACGCCTTCAACCCAACCGCCCCGCCGCGCAGCATGCGGCCCCGTTTGCACGGCGCAGCAGCGCCATCGATGCGCTCCGCCCCCTCAGCCCCCAGGTGCTGCTGGGCCTGACCATTGGCGCCATGCTGGTCGCGGCGCCCCTGGCCAACGCGCAAACCAGCAGCGCAGCAGATCCCGCATCCGCAGGCGCTGACAACGCTGTCACCTTGGCGCCGATAACGGTGCAAGAAAAAGCCGCCCAGGTTGCAGCGCCGTATGCCGGCGGCCAGGTCACCACCGGCGGCCGCGTCGGCCTGTTGGGCGACAAGGACTTTATGGAGACGCCGTTCAGCACCATCGGCTACACCGAGAAGTACATCGAAGACCGCCAGGCGCAGAACATCACTGACGTGATTGCCGCGACCGACCCGACGGTGTTCAGCAATGGCGTCTCAGGCGCCTGGGCCGAGAACTATTCGATCCGGGGTTTCGCATCCAGCTCCACCGACATGACCTTTGGCGGCCTCTACGGCATGGCGCCGTACTACCGCACCTCGCCCGAGATGTTTGAGCGCATCGAAGTGCTCAAGGGCCCATCGGCACTGCTCAACGGCATGCCGCCAGGCGGCTCGGTGGGGGGAGCCGTCAACCTGGTGCCCAAGCGCGCCGGCAACGATCCGCTCACCCGCCTGACCACCACTTATATGTCTGATGCGCAGTTGGGCGGCCACTTGGACATGGGCCGCCGCTTTGGCGACCGCCAGCAGCTCGGTGTGCGCTTTAACGGCGTGTACCGCGATGGCGATGGCTCCATCAAAGACCAGCAGAAAAAAGTGCAGCTCGCATCGCTGGCGCTGGATTGGCGCGGCGACCGCACCCGCCTGTCGGCCGACTTTTATGCCAGCGACGACCGGGTCAACGGCGTCAACCGGGGCATCAGCCTGTCGCCCGGCCTGCCTATCCCCAAGGCGCCCAAGGGCGATACCTTGCTGAACCCCGATTGGTCCACCGTGCGCACCAAGGACAAGGCCGCCATCCTGCGCGGCGAGTACGACCTGAACGACCAGGTCATGGCCTATGCCGCCTTTGGCATGAGCAAGACCGACTACCAGTACAACGGCGCGATGTCGGCCCTGGTGCTGAACAGCGCAGGCGACTTCCGCACAACGATGGGCCAGCTCGCCTTTGATGTGAAAAAGCAGTCGGGCGAGGTCGGCATCAAGGGCCGCAGCCAAACCGGCCCGGTCGGCCACCAGTGGGCCGTCAACGCGACGCACTACGCCCACAAGCAAAACGACTACGGCCGCCGCAGCGTGCCCGGCGCCGACTGGACCACCAATATCTACAACCCGGTATGGGGCCCGGCTGCCGACTTTGTCGCTCCCCACATTTCGCACACCGAGGTGCGCCTGGCCAGCTATGGCGTGGCCGATACCTTGTCGATGGCGCAAGACCGCGTGCAGCTGACCCTGGGCGTGCGCCGCCAGCAGGTGATCAGTGACAGCTACAACATCACCTCGGGCGCGCGCACCTCGCGCTATGACGAAAGCGCCACCTCGCCCGCCGCTGCGCTGCTGGTCAAGGCCAGCGACAACCTCTCGCTCTACGCCAACTACATGGAAGGCCTGAGCCAGGGCGCCACCGCACCCATGACCGCCGCCAACGCCGGCGAAGTGTTTGCCCCCTACAAGAGCAAGCAGAAGGAGATGGGCCTCAAGCTCGACCTGGGCGACTTCGCCCACACCGTCAGCGTGTTTGAAATCACCCGGCCCAGCAGCTATACCGACCCCGTCACCAACGTCTTCTCGTTCGGCGGCGAGCAGCGCAACCGGGGCATTGAGTGGAGCTTTTTCGGCAACGCCATGCACGGCCTGCGCCTGATGGGCGGCGTGGCCTACACCGCGCCCAAGCTGACGCAAACCGCTGGTGGCGTCAACCAAGGCAAGCTCGCCACCGGCACGCCCAAGTGGCAGGGCAAGCTGGGTGCGGAATGGGATGTCCCCGGCGTACAAGGCCTCGCCCTCAGCGCCAACGCCACCGCCGTATCCCGCCAGTACATCAGCGCCGACAACAGCCTCTGGGCCGCCGGCCGCACCACCTATGACCTGGGCGCCCGCTACAGCACCAAGGTGGCCGACAAGCCCGTCACCCTGCGCGCGTCGATCCTGAATGCGACCAACAAGTCCTACTGGGGCATGCCCCAGCTGTCCAGCCTGGCACTGGGCGCGCCGCGTACTTTTGCGCTGTCGGCGTCGGTGGATTTTTAATTAATTCAGAGCCGCTAACACGACCCAGCAAACCGAAGGTTTGCGGTTGACGCTGGGCGCCCCCGACAAGGCATCAAGCCGCAGACAGTACAGGCGTACGGCAAGGCTTGAGGCGGCCGGCTAGGCATCGACGTATCAAGGGTTGTGTTAGCGGTTCTTAGTAGCTAGCCTGCTGCAGCGCTTGCCGCTGCGGTGGGTGTGGTGAGTAGGCCCAGATTGCTGCTGCCGTTGGCGGGGGTGATCTGGGCTTTTTGGTTGGGCCGGGGCGATCTGAAGCGCGCAGAAGCAGTCAACGCGATGCACTGTGCAGACGCAAAAAAACATGCCGTTGGCATGTGTGTAGATAGAGAAAGATCAGGGGAGGGTGGACACAAGATCTGCTGGTGCTGACTTGCCAACAAGTGGCCGGGCAGCGAGCAAAGGCGCTGTCAAAGACTGGATCGCTGCGCTGCAATGGCGCTATCGAAGCCGGTGTTCATCGCAAAAAAATGCGTGGCTAGTGTGAACCATTGGCTGGCAAAAACGACTTCCGGACAGTTCCGGTAAGTCGCCCCACGATGAACCTTGGAGTAGCCGCAATTGCTACGCCATGGGTGCAGTATACGCTCAATTGAGAATCATTCGCAAATAAGCTTTGGGGTTGTGGGGGAATGGCGTGTTGAGAGCCAGTGAATCGTAAACCGCAATTTTTGGTGTTCGGCTTGGAGAAAGTTGGCAGGTTTAAAGAAGCGTTTGCGGTGCATCGAAGCAGGTGTCGAGGTGTCAGTTGGCAGTGCTCATGCTCTGATAGCTTTTTTAGGCTAGTTGCAGTCCATTAGTTCAACAAGCTCAATGACTCGCGGTCCTAAGAGCAGTCATTACAGGGAGTAATCCTCGTAGTTTCGGCACTAAGTCTTGCCGAGTCAGACTGGTACAGACCCAGGGATTGGCTTCCTTAGTGTGAATCGCCCCGACTTGGCTAGACACTCTTGAGCCGTTGGGAATGGCGCTGTTCAAACTCGATGGGCGATAGCCCT
>NZ_JBBGZC010000024.1:0-17944 GCF_037479395.1 Comamonas sp. MYb21
CCAGCGGGCTGTACCAGCCGATCAGGCTGCCGGGGCAGCATGCGGATGGAGATACGGGGCTTTATTACAACCGGTATCGGTATTATGAGGCAGGAGGAGGTGATTATGTTAACCAAGACCCTATTGGTTTACATGGAGGGGTCCATACGAGTGGATATGTTCGCAGTCCATTAATAAAATCTGATTCTTTAGGTCTTATAGAAGAGCTTGCTCACATTTGGAATATCGGGCCATTAGATGCATGGAACACCAGGGCTGATAATGCAGAAGCATTAAAAAGGTCTCAGGAAAAGTTTCCAAATCATGAGCTTCATAATGGGACTGGAGATGCATTTAGACATTGCTATTGGTCCTGCGTAATGAGTCTAAGAATGGGGACTGAACAGGCAAAAAAAGTAGGCGATACCCATGAAGTATACGGGACTAAAAAACGAAAACAACCTAAAAAAGAAGAAATCATGGACTATCATAATAATAGCAAGGGGCGTGAATGCTCAGCTTTCTCCACTAATAATAATGATTGTGAAATGAAATGCGATGAGAAGTTGGGAAGTGGGGAACTCTGGTTTATTGACAAGGCAACAGGATTGCTTGATACAACAATAAAAATACCATGAAAATTTTGAATATCATTTTGTATATTTTTTGTTGCGTTCTGATCTTTTTAATTCAGGGTAGTCAAGAGATTAATGTCAAATATGATTACATTTGCATATTTCCCCCATACACTTCAAAAAAATATATTGAGAGAGAAATGGAAAAATATTTGATTTCTAGTAATTATCTGCGATTTTTCGAACCATCGGTGGATGATGGAGTGATTACGCGAGCAGCAATTTATAATCACAAGCTAATTTATATTAAAAATGAAATGAGAGAAGATGGATTAAATTATAAGGACGGTTGTTGGCGCAATGACTAACCACCAAATGCACTTTGTATGCATTATTCTTTTCTGCTCTAAGACGATAATTCTGGATATACAGTGGTTAGGCAAGCATGCTGGTATTGCTATAACAGGGGAGGCATCGAATTCGGGCCTATTTGGAGTGGGGAAATATGCACTATCAATAGGCGGATATCCAAGAAATATTTTCCTCAGGCAGCAGCCGTTCCTGGGACCATAAACAATACAGCAGGCTTTTACAGATCGACCCCTGGTACGTTTATTCAACCTACATTGGGCGGGGCAGTTCAACTCGGTGCAACTAATGCAGCATATGGGATATGGGTAAATATAGATAAATTAGATTGCCCGTGCAAATAAAAATCAAATTGGATACTAATGAAAATTAGTAAAGAAAACTATTCCCGTTTGAAATCCTTTGGGATAATTATTGGAGTCGCATTTTATTTTGCTGGAGTAGTAATAGATATTGTATATAAAAGTTCATTTTATTTTTTTCTCGGTTGTTTTTTGGCTTGGTTCCTTAACTATGGCCTGATCAGGTGGGTGCTGATTAGATTTACTGATGAAGAGGATGAGGCTTGCTAATGTTTCAAATAAACTCTCTATCGCCTTGGTCAAGATCTTTCAGCTGGACTAGGATTTAGT
The DNA here is from genome assembly GCF_037479395.1 of Comamonas sp. MYb21. Lineage (NCBI taxonomy): Bacteria > Pseudomonadati > Pseudomonadota > Betaproteobacteria > Burkholderiales > Comamonadaceae > Comamonas > Comamonas sp. MYb21. The sequence continues at coordinate 1,556 of NZ_JBBGZC010000024.1, forward strand.
GGGTGATTATTTTTCGGCGCTTGACGAGATTTTTGTTTATGAATAAGTATATTGTCTCGGCAATCATTTCGCTGATTTCTGGTTTGTCTAATGCCAAAGATTGGATTTATTATGATATTAGATATCCAGAAAATCAATTTCATTTGAATCAAAATCCTCAATATAGCGCCTGGCATCACTCTGTTGGCAATGTCGAATTTTGTCCAGAGGCAAATGGATTTTATTGCTTTGATGCAGAAAATTTAAAATTTGCAGTTCCGAAGGAATTGAATAGGCATATGGAGTCTTGAGTTTTTGACGGTATTAAATATAATATTTCAGGAATAAGTAATAGATCTATTCTAGGTAAAAAATATCTCGCTTACTTGATAGATAGAGATTTCGAAGTATATAAGTTGAGGTTTATTTACACTAAAGAGGCCGGTCTCATTGCGATAGCGACTATAGGAGAAAAACAAGGGATGTTTTTATTATTGGCTGGAAATTGCGGATATGCGGCGCCAGCCACATGCTACCAAGAAAAATAAACGCTAATGCCTGATCCGCACCGAACGCTTCAAAAATCGTTTCGCCATAGACGACACCGGCGCAGCCCAACCAATAATTGCTGCTATGAGCTTTTTTCGGAGGATGTGTAGGGGGAGTCGCTATGCCTTACATGTGAGCCTAAGTGTGAATAAATATCAACGCCATATCGAAATAATTGAGCAAGTGCTTTGGCCTAGAGGTATTAACGGTTTGGTTGTTTTTTTAACCGGATTATTCTGTGCATTGTTCTTGTCTAATTTCTCATTTCAGGATATGAATGATTATAGAAAAATTTACCGATGGCATGCGAATGATGCATCTATTGAAGAACTAATTGTTAAAAATAGCTTGCTTCGTATGAAATACAAATATAAAGTCGGAGAGTATTGTTACATTAATTCAAAACTAGATGCAAAAGGGCTCTCTAAGGTCGAAGTCAGCGATAGTCAGAGACTTCAGCTTGAGGAAATGAAGAGTGATGGAAAATCAATAGTGGTAAAGTACAATCCCAAAAACCCTAGTGATTCGGTATATATAATAGATCCTAATGAAATTTACTACGGCTTATTCATTGCTGTGTTCTCGCTGTATAGCTTACTTGTTTATATGTTAGTCATAATGATTAAATTAAAGAAATATATAAAAGGGCGTGGTAGGTGTCAATAATTTGAGTTCCCGGATTTGTAATTTATATATTTAGCGGAAGGGTCGGCACACCCAGGTTCAAGGAACGCCCATGACTCAAATATTGCCCCCGTCAACCTCCCTCAGTCCCCCATCTAACTTGAGCGCCGTACGCCAGACGCAACTGCCGCTACCATGGGGCCATGGACCAAGCTGTGGCTGCCTCTCTTTCCCCCACCGTGCTCGACTGGCAGGAGCGCGTTCGATCGGCGCATGCCCACAAGACGCCGCTGCGCATCCGGGGCGGTGGCAGCAAGGATTTTTATGGTGCGCGCCTGGGCGGCGAGGTGTTCGACACCCGCAGCTACAGCGGCATCATCAGCTACGAGCCCAGTGAGTTGGTCGTGACCGTGCGGGCCGGCACAGCGCTGGCGGCGCTGGAAGCGAGCCTGGCCGAATGCGGCCAGTGCCTGGCCTTTGACCCGCCGCATTTTGGCCCGGAGGCCACGGTGGGTGGCATGGTGGCGGCCGGCCTGTCGGGCCCCTCGCGGGCGGCGGTGGGCGCGGTGCGTGACTACATCCTGGGCCTGGAGCTGATCAATGGCCAGGGCGAGCTGCTGCGCTTTGGCGGCCAGGTGATGAAGAACGTGGCGGGCTATGACGTGTCGCGGCTGATGGCCGGTGCCTGGGGCACCCTGGGCCTGCTGACCGACATCAGCCTCAAGGTGCTGCCGATGCAGCGCGCCCAAGCCACCCTGTACTACGAATGCACGGCCCAGCAGGCACTCGACAAGCTCTCGGCCTGGCGCGCCAAGCCGCTGCCCATCAATGCCAGCCTGTGGCAGCAATCGGGCGAGGGTGAGCAAGGCCATCTGCTGGTGCGGCTGCGCGGCGCAGTGGCAGCGGTGCAGTCGGCCCTGGATGGCATGGGCGGCACCATGCTGGACCACGGCCAGGCCGATGCCGCCTGGCTGGCCTGCCGCGAGCAGCAGCTGCCCTGGTTCAGTGCCATGGACCCGAGCCATGCGCTGTGGCGCCTGTCGCTGCCGGCCACCACGCCGGTGCTGCCCTGCACCGAAGAAGGCCTGCAACCCTTGATGGAATGGGGCGGCGCGCTGCGCTGGGTGCAGGCCCCCATGCAGCATGCCCAGGCCTTGCAGGCGCTGGCCACCAGTGTCGGCGGCAGCGCCGTGTGCTTCAGGCCCGGCCCCCAGGTGGGCCTGGTCGCATCCGATGATTTTGGTTTTACGCCTGCCTCGCCCGCACTGCGCCAGGTGCAGCAGCGGCTCAAGCACGCGTTTGACCCCCATGGCATCTTCAACCCTGGGCGCTTGGGCGACTGGGCGCTGAACTAAGCTAATCGAGGCACCCCTGCACCATGCAAACCCAATTAGCCCCCGAATTCAAAGACACCCCCGAAGGCCAGGAGGCCGAGGCCATTTTGCGCAAGTGCGTGCATTGCGGCTTTTGCACGGCCACCTGCCCCACCTACCAGCTGCTGGGCGACGAGCTCGACGGCCCGCGCGGCCGTATCTACCTGATCAAGCAGGTGCTCGAGGGCCAGGAGCCCACGCGCAAGACCCAGACCCACCTGGACCGCTGCCTGACCTGCCGCAATTGCGAATCGACCTGCCCCAGCGGCGTGCAATACGGCAAGCTGCTCGATATCGGCCGCCACATCGTTGACCAGAAGGTGGAACGCCCGACGGCCGAGCGCCTGCAGCGCTGGGCGCTGCGCAAGGGCATGGTCTCCAAGGCCTTTGGCCCGGCGCTGGCGCTGGGGCGGCTGGCCCGCCCGGTGCTGCCTGCCGCGCTGAAGGCCAAGCTGGCGCGCGTACCGCGTGCCGGCAAGTGGCCGACGCGCACGCATGAGCGCAAGGTGCTGATGCTGGCCGGCTGCGTGCAGCCGGTGATGCTGCCCAATATCAATGCGGCCGCTGCCCGGGTGCTCGATGCTGTGGGCATCCAGACCTTGATCACGCCGGCCGCTGCCTGCTGCGGCGCGGTGCGGCAGCACCTGAGCGACCCGCAGGGCGCGCTGGCGCAGGCGCGCGCCAATATCGATGCCTGGTGGCCCCATGTGGAGAGCCAGCAGGTCGAAGCGATTGTGACCACGGCTTCTGGCTGCGGCGTGATGGTCAAGGACTACGGCCACCTGCTGCGCCATGACAGCGCCTATGCCGCGCGTGCCGCTGCGATTGGCGCGCTGGCGCGTGACCTTTGCGAGCTGCTGCCCGACATGCTGCCCGAGCTGGAGCAGCGCCTGCAAGGCCAGCTGAACCTGCCTGAAGCCCCCTTGGCCTACCACCCGCCCTGCACCTTGCAGCATGGCCAAAAGTTGCGCGGCGGGGTGGAGACCAGCCTGCGCCGCCTGGGCTTTGACATCCGCGTCTCGCGGGTGGAATCGCACCTGTGCTGCGGCTCGGCCGGCACCTATTCGCTGCTGCAACCCGAGATTGCGCACCAGCTGCGCGACCGCAAGATCGGCACCCTGAACCAGGCCTGCAGCGATGCGCCGCCCGCCGCGATTCTGTCGGCCAATATCGGCTGTATCTCGCATTTGCAGTCGGGCACCGATGTGCCGGTGCGTCACTGGATCGAGGTGATCGACGAGGCGCTGGCGCCCGCCAAGGCCCAGCGCTGAAGCGGCTCAGACGGCCAGTGCCAGGCCGTCCTTGCGGTGGTCGGAGGCGCCGCAGAGCTGGCCATCGGGCAGGCGCCAGATGCACTGCGCGCCGCCAAAATCGCTGCGCCCGCCCAGCTCACCTTCGCCGCTGGGCTCGCGGTAGCCCTGGGCCCGCAGCGCGGCGGTGATCGCGGGTGGCATGCCGGCTTCCACCGCCAGCACCCGGCCGCCTTCCAGGCGCCAGCGCGGCTGGTTCATGGCCGGCTGCGGTGCCTCGCCGCCTGCCAGCATGCGGCACAGCAGCTGCACCTGGCCTTGGGGCTGCATCGCGCCGCCCACCACGCCAAACACACCGAGGAATTGGCCATTGCGCGTGGCCGCGCCCGGCACCACGGTGTGGTAGGGGCGTTTGCCGGGCGCCGGCCCATTGATATGGCCAGGCTGCGAAAAGCCATGGCCCCGGTTTTGCAGCACAAAGCCGCCTTCAGCTACGCCGATGCCCGAGCCAAAGCGCTTGAACACGCTGCTCATCAGGCTGATGGCCAGGCCATCGCCATCGACCACGGTGGTGCAGACGGTGTTACCGGCCGGGTCGGCCACGGTCTGCTGGGCATGGGCCATCGCGGCCTCCATTGCCTGCACCAGCGCGACCTGGGTGGCCGCGCTGGCCATGTCGATGGCCTGGTCCTGCATCGCAGCGAGCGCATGGAGCACGGCCACGCCATGGGTGTTGGGCGGGCATTCGTAGATGGTGGCGCCGCGGAACGAGGTGCTCACTGGCGTGCAGAAGTTGCCCTGGTGGGCGCTGAAATCTGCAGCGGCCAATACACCACCCGCTGCCTGCACCGCAGCGGCGCAGGCGGCGGGGATGGCACCCGCATAAAAGGCCTGCGGCCCCTGCGCAGCGACGGCCTGCAGCAAGCGGGCCAGCGCCGGGTTGTCAAAGCGCTCGCCTGCGCGAGGCGGGGCATCGGCGCGGTACAGGGCGGCGCTGGCCGCGTCGCGGGCAATCACCGGCTGGAACAGCGCCCATTCGCGCGCAGCAACGGGGGCCACCGCAAAGCCCTGGCTGGCGGCCTGCACGGCGGCATCGAACAGCTGCGCCCAAGGCCGTTTGCCAAAGCGCTGGTGCAGATCCCACCAGCCTTGCACGACGCCCGGCGTGGTGACGGACAGCGGGTGGCGCTCGGGGATGCGGCGCTGGGGCAGGGCCTCGACCAGAGCCGCCGTCAAAGCCTGGGGCGCACGCCCGGTGCCGTTGTAGGCCAGCGGTGCCTGGCCTGGCGGCACCAGCATGGCCAGCAGGTCGCCGCCCACGCCGGTGGCCATCGGCTCGACAACGCCCAGCACCGCATCGGCGGCAATCGCGGCATCGACGGCCGAGCCGCCTTGCTGCAGCTGGGCCTGCGCGGCCACTGCGGCCAGCGGGTGGCCGGTGGCCAGCATCGCGCCCCGGCCCAGCACGCCGGCTGCGGCTGGCAGGTCTTGGCGGTGCAATTGCGTCATCTCAACCGCCCCAGAGTGCGACAGCAGTGAAGACGGCGGCCAGCAGGCCGAGCACCACCGGTATCAGCAGCGCCCGGGCCAGCTCCAGCACATTCACCCGGGCAAAGCCTGCGACGGCGATCAGCGAGGACCAGGCGATCAAGGTGCCGCCACCGGTCCATACGGAGCCCATCTGGCCCAGGGCCGCCAACGCGGATACATCCATGCCCGAGGCCGGGCCCAGCGCACCGGCGATGGTGCCGGTCAGCGGCAGGCCCGAGAAGCCCGAGCCATCAATGCCGGTGATCATGCCCATGATGAGCACGCCGAACGACACCAGCAGCTGGCTGTCGGGAATCAGGTGCTGGCCGGCTTGCACCAGCTCGAACAGCAGGCTGGGAGGCGTGGTTCCTGGTGCAATGCCTAGGATGGCACCGGCCGTCTCGCCCGAGCCGATAAAGAAGAAACCGGCAATCGGCAGCACCGAGCCCATGGCCTTGAACGCAAACACAAAGCCGTCGGTCACATGGTCGGCCGCGCCATCGAGCATCTTGCGAAAGCCTCGGGCTGCGGTGGTCGCCCAGATCATCAGCAGTGCCGCGACGCCGCCGATCAGCATGGCCGCATCGCCGCCCTTAAGCTCGGCCACGGCGGTGCTGAACTTGGGCGCGACCATCACCAGAATCACCAGCAAAAAGGCCAGCGGGGTGAGCACGGCAAACAGCTTGGAGGCCGAGGCCAGCGGCTGGGTCTTGCGCAGCTCGGCTTCGAGCTCGGAATTGGTGCCCAGGTCGCCCTCATGGGCGGTGCCCTTGGCGATCTCGGCCTTGTCGAACGGGCCGGCACCTTCCATCTGCGCGTCAATGCTGGCGGGGTTCAGCTCCCAGCGCTCCAGCAGGGCGTTGTCGCTGGGCACGATGAGCTTGCGCACCTTGAAGTACGACAGGAACAGCGCAATCATGCCGACCACCCAGGACAGCAGCAAGGCCTTGTCGCCCACCGCCACCGCACTGATGCCGCCAGCGGCCTTGGCGCTGATGCCCGGCGCCACGCCAATCACATAGTCGGATGACAGTGCCATGCCCTGGCCGGCAATCGCAATGGCCATCGCCCCTGCAATGGGCGGCAGGCCCGCCGCGATCGCTGCCGGCAGCAGCACCGCTGCCACCAGTGGCACGGCTGGCGTGGGCCAGAAGAACAGCGAGATCAGGTAGGTGACCAGTGCCAGGATGAAATAGGCGGCATGGCCGTTTTTCATCACCGCACGAAAGGGCTTGACCATGCGGATGTCCGAGCCCAGGTCCTTGAGCGCATTGAGCAGGGCCGTCATCAGCGCAATGATCAGGAAGATGTTGAACAGCTCCTTGGCCGCCACCATGCTGGCACTGAATATGCTTCCTATCCCGGTGATGGCGCTGCCGCTCCAGGCGAAGGCGACAACGACGGTAGCCAGTATCGATGGCACCACCACATTGGCACGGAAGGCCATGGTCAAGATGATGACCAGCACCCCGGCGAGGTAGGCCCAGTGCGCAGGGCCTATAGAGACTGACGGATCCATCGTGGCTACTCCTTAGAATGATTAACAGCCAATTTGTATACTAAATACAATGAAGCAAAAAATCATCAGGGAATACCAGAAATATTGCATTGCAACATGCGATAAACCCGGGCTAAATGTGAAGAAACGCCGTTTTCGTATACAAAGATGGGGATTTCAGGGTGGATCTGCGCGATGAAGGCGTTTGCATGCCTAGCGCTATGGTGGTGTCAGAGTCTTGTTTTTTTAGGGATTTGCGAGGCGCATCAAAGGCTTGGATAGTGCAGGGTTATGGATCCAGATCAAGGACATGGATTTGTACACTGGATACACTAGGGTTACTACTAGGTTATCCAGGAGCTATCCCATGAAGAACATTGCTTCCCAAGCGGTGGTTGCCCAGCAAGACGATCTGCTGGTACTGCGTGAGCCCCGCCAAGCCTTGCTGCCGGCATCGCTGGGCTGGTTGTCGGCGGTGGAAAACGCCTTTGTGCGCTGGCAGGCCAAGCGCCTGGCCGAGCTGGAGCCGGGCCGCCTGTGGGCCCAGGCACTGCAAGATACGCGCTCGTTGGCCGAGATCCGCCGCGCCCGGCGCTGAGCGCAGATTTCTGTATACAAGGCAAGGCAAAGACGCTGCAAACCCTGGCTGGGCATGTAAACTGGGCGCGACCCTGAGCGGCGCGTTGCAGCCAATGCGCTGGCCCGGGGCTTGCAACGTACCGAACGGACCGACTTTCATGCCCATTGCCAACGGAGACAAAAAACCTGGACTCAACCACTCGCCGCTGACCCAGCAGCTGGTGGAGGCCTTGCGCGAGAAGATCATGTCGGGCGAGCTGGCCTCGGGCGAGCGGCTGGTGGAAGAGCGTCTGTCCGAGGAGTTTTCGGTCTCGCGCATGCCCGTGCGTGAGGCCTTGCGCCAGCTGGCCGCCAGCGGCCTGGTGATCATCGAGCCCCGGCGCGGTGCCTCGGTCGCCAAGTTCCATGGCGATCTGCTGCGCGAGTTGGTCGAGGTGCGCGCCACCCTGGAGGCGCTCAATGCGCGCCTGGCCGCCAAGCGCCATGACCCCGAGCAGATTGCTGCGCTGGAGGCCTTGCTGGCCGAGGGCACGAAGAACGCCCATTCGGGCGATGGCGATGTGCTGGCGGTGCTGAACCAGAAGTTCCACCTGGCGCTGGGCAAGATCGCCGCCAACTCGGTGCTGCAAGAGGTGATGCTGTCCTTGCGCGACCGCACCGAGGTGCTGTTTGCGCCGCGCAGCCAGGCGCGTGCGCCGCAGAACTGGGAGGAGCATGCCGCCATCCTGCGCGCCGTGATCAAAGGCGACCCCGAGCTGGCCGGCCTGCTGGCCGCGCGCCATATCTACAACGCGGCCGGCATCGAGCCCTGAGGTCCGCGTTTACGATTGGCTGGCCAGGTGGTTCTGGTAGGCCACACCCGCCAGCGCAATATCTTCCAAACCCACGCCCACGGCCTTGTAGAGCCGGATGCCCGGCTGCGCGCTGATGGCATGGCGGCCGCTGACGATATCGCCCAGCTCCACCAGCTTGTCCGCGAGCGACAGGCCCGGGTCGGCCAGCACCAGGTCGCCTGCTTCGCTCGTTGCCTGCTTTTTCCATTCCACCGCAATCAGCTGCGCGCGTGCCAGCAAGGCATCGTCGAGCTCGCGGGTGTGGGGCAGGCTGGAGCCAATGGCGGCGACCAGCGCATGGGGGGCGACATGTTCCCCGTTGAACAGTGGCTCCTTGGCGCGTGAGGCGGTGACGATGATGTCCGCCTCGCCCACGCCCTGGGTGTGCGCCACGCGGCGGATCTGCGCCTCGGGCAAACCGGTCAGCTGCGCCAGGCGTGCTTCCAGCCCGCTGGGCGCATAGGGGTCAAACACATCGATGCGCTGCAGCCCGAAGTGCTGCACCATCTGCTGCGCATGGGCGAGGCCCTGCACGCCAGCGCCGCACAGGAACAGATGGCGCGCGTTGGCGGGCGCCAGGTGCTGGGCCACCAGCACCGTGGTGGCGGCGGTGCGCAGGCGCGTGATGGCATTGGCATCCAAGGTGGCCAGCGGCGCGCCGGTCTCGGTCGAGAACAGCAGGATGACAAAGTTGAACTGGCCGGCAATGGTGGTGTAGACCTTGGCGCCGGTCACCCCTTGCGCGGGAATGACGGCGCCCAGGGTAGAGAGCTTGACGCCCCCGGCATCGGTGCGCTCGCGCGCTTGCATGGCCGCTTCGCCCGCGCCAAAGGCAGCAAAGGCGCGGTGCATGGCCTGCAGGGCTTGGTCGGTGGACACCAGGGTGTCCACCATGGCATCGGTGATGTGCAGCATGGTGTGTGGTGGGGTGATGGGTGGGTGGGTTGGCGTGGGAATGCGCTCAGAGCCAGACGCGCAGCAGGATGATGCAGGCGCTGATGGCGGCGGTGCCCAGCAGCCAGCGGCGGATGGTGGCTTTGGAGATATGGCGGGCCAGGCGGTTGGAGGCGAGAAAACCGCCCAGCATCCAGGGCAGCAGCACCAGGCTGAGCAGCCACTGGCCGCTGCCCATGCGCCCGACCCAGGCGAGCGCGCTGAGCGAGACGATGGTGCCGGCAAAAAAGACCACGCCTAGCGTGGAGCGCATCGTCGCCGGTGCCAGGTGCTGCATCGCAATCGCAAACGGCGGGCCGCCCGCGGCGGTGATGGTGCCCATGATGCCGCTGGCCACACCGGCAATCGACAGGTTGGTGGTGCTGGGCTGCACGCGCCAGCCTAGGGTGCTGAGGCAGACGGCTGCCAGGATCAGCACCGCAAACAGAACGGACAGCGCATGGGCGCTGAACAGCACCAGCAGCCCGGCGGCGGCAAAGGTGCCGATGACGCGGCCGACCAAGGTGGCTGCTGCGACCTGGCGGTTGAGGGCCTCGCGCTCACGCAGATAGGCCAGCAGGGCCAGCGGCGCGCCCACGGCCAGCAAGGGGCCGGGCACCAGCTCGGGGAAGAAGATCGCCGCCAGCGGCGCGCAGAACATCGCATAACCCAGGCCGCCCACGCCCTGCATGGCGGCACCGGCGAGCACCATCAGCCCCATGGCCAGGTAGCGGCCCCAACTCAGGTGCTCGGCCATGGCGGTCCAGGTGCTCATGGCCGGGGCACCCAGCTGACCTTGATGTCGCCGTTGACAAAGGTCTGGCAAGCCAGGCGGTGGCCAGCGGCAAACTCTTCCTCACTGAAATGCTTGCGCTCCTTGGCCTTGATGGCATCGGTGTGGGCCAGGCCTTCCTCGATGCGGCATTTGCAGGTGCCGCACAGGCCCCCGCCGCATTTGAACGGGATACCGCCTTTCTCGCGCAGCGACACGCGCAGCAGGTTGCTGTTTTCCGGAGCTTCGACGGTCTTGTTGTCGTTGCTGACAAAGGTGATGGTGGGCATACGGGGCAATCAGGCAGCGGATGGGGTGGCAGGCGGGGCGGTAAGGGGCGCTGGGGTCAGGGTGGCATCGAGCGCGCCGAACTGGCACAGGTGCTGCAGCTCGCTACGCGCTTGCTCCAGCGAGTCAAAGCGCTCCAGAAACTTGGATGGCACCTGGTTGGTGGTGCCGCCGGGGCCATCCTCGATCACCAGCACCTTGGTCTCGCGCAGCAACTCGCCCACGGCAAAGCGGGCCAGCAGGCGGCCGCAGAAGTGGTAGTCCCAGGCTTCGAGCAGGGTGATGTCGGCATTGGGCTGCGTGCGGTACTGGCCGGGCTTGCTGGTCAAGATCACAAACATGGGCGGTCCTCAGGCTGCAGGGGTGGCGGGCGCTGTGCCTGCGGGCTGGGTGGCGCTGGCGGTACCGGCGTTGGTGGCCGGCAGCGGCACTTGTTCCAGCTCCAGGTCCTGCTCGGGCCAGAGCTGGCAGACCAGGCGGAAGCCCTCGTCCAGATGCGCGCCCAACTGCTTCTTTTCTTTCCAGTTCGGCGCCGGCAAATGCTCAGCCCCCGCCAGCACCTTGCAGGCGCAGGTGGCGCACTTGCCCATGCCGCACTGGTAGGCCAGGTGGGGGTAGGGGAACTGCTTGATCCCCGCGCGCACCACCAGGTTGGCGCCGGTCTTGACCTCGCCTTGGAAGGTCTGTCCGTTCTTGTGAAAGGTGATCTGGGGCATGGCATCCTCCGCATTGCAATTACGTATACTGTATACAACTTGATGTTGTGCTTGTATTAGGGATAACCTGATGCAGTGGGAATTGGGGCTGCATTAGCGCACCTGAAAACGATGGAATATCAAGGGATTTTGGCTGCGGAGTGACAGTGTGTAGCTCTGAGATTTGATGGGGATAGGGGTAAGCACTGAGGCGGAAGAGGGTGTGAAAACATTGACGATGTTTTCTGTATACAGTATTCTAACTTCGTCGCTTGGATCGGTTTGACTTGGCGACGACCCCAACATTTCAGAGGAACCCGCCATGACCAGCACATTGATGAACCGCGACGAATTCCGCGCTGCGCTTGAAAATGCCATCAAGGGCAAGAGCGCCAACAAGGCCCCTTTCAGCGTGGCCTGGGCCACTGGCCGCCTGAGCCGTGAGCACCTGGCGCGCTGGGCCGAGAACCACTACCACTATGTAGGCCCGTTTGCCGACTACCTGGGCTATCTGTATGCCCGCACGCCAGACCATATGACGGAGGCCAAGGACTTTTTGCTGGCCAATATGTATGAGGAAGAGATTGGTGGCGACCGCCACACCGATCTGCTGATCCGCTTTGCCGAGGCCTGCGGCACGACGCGCGAGCGCGTGGTCGACCCCAACAACATGTCGCCCACCACACGCGGCCTGCAGTCCTGGTGCTATGCGATTGCGATGCGCGAAGACCCGGTGGTTGCGGTGGCCGGTCTGGTCGTGGGCCTGGAGTCGCAGGTGCCGTCGATCTACCGCAAGCAGACGCCCACCTTGCGTGACAAGTACGGCTTTACCGATGAAGAGGTCGAGTTCTTTGACCTGCACATCGTCTCGGACGAAATCCATGGCGAGCGTGGCTACCAGATCGTGCTGGAACACGCCAACACGCCCGAGCTGCAAGCCAAATGCCTGCGCATCTGCGAGATTGGTGCCCAGATGCGCCTGCTCTACACGACGGCGCTCTACCACGACTATGTCGCCAAGGACCTGCAGATCTCGCAGGAAGAGCTGCTGGCCGCCTGAGCCTGGCGGCATCCCCTTGCCCCGTGCAGCGGCGCGCCCCTGGCGGCCGCCGCTGTGACCGACCCCCCCACCTCTCCAAGACCTCCGACCATGGCCGACACCGTGCAAACGTTTCTGAACTATATCGACGGCGCCTGGGTGCCCTGCCTGCTGGGCAGCACCTTTGACAACCTCAACCCCGCCGATACCCGCGATGTGGTGGGGCGTTTTCAGGCATCGGGCCCGGCTGACGCCGAGGCGGCCGTGCAGGCGGCGCAAAAAGCCTTTGACGGCTGGCGCAAGCTGGCCATTGGCAAGCGCGCCAAGATCCTCAACGACGCGGCCAGCTACCTGGAACAGAACGTGGAGCAGTTTGCGCAGGAGCTGACGCGCGAGGAGGGCAAGCAGCTGAGCCAGGCGCGCGACGAGTTCTTGCGCAGCGCGCAAACCTTTCGTTTTTATGCCACCGAAGGCCAGACCCTGGGCGGCGAGACCTACCCGCAGGACGATGCCAACCTGCACGTGTTCAGCCACCGCGAGCCGCTGGGCGTGGTGACGGTGATCTCGCCCTGGAACTTCCCCGCGTCCATCCCGGCGCGCAAGCTGGCGCCGGCGCTGATCACCGGCAACACGGTGGTGTTCAAGCCCTCGTCGGATGCGCCGCTCTCGGGCCTGCGCCTGGTCGAGGCGCTGGAGCAGGCGGGTGTGCCGCCTGGTGTGGTCAACTGCGTCACCGGCCGCGCTGGCGAGGTGGGGCCGGTGATCACCAATTCGCAGGCCATCCGCGCGATTTCGTTCACCGGCTCGACGACGGCGGGCACCCAGATCCACCGCACCGTGCACCTCTCCACCCGCTTGCAGATGGAACTGGGCGGCAAGAACCCGCTGATCGTGATGGAGGACGCTGACCTCAACCTGGCGGTGGACCTGGCGATCAAGGGCGGCTTCTCGCTCACCGGCCAGGCCTGCACCGGCACCAGCCGCATTCTGGTGGTGCCCAGCGTGAAGGCGGCCTTTACCGACAAGCTGCTGACGCGCGTGTCCCAGCTCAAGATCGGCAACGGCATGGCACCGGGCATGGACCTGGGCCCTTTGGCGACGGAAAAGCAGCTGCAGACCGTGCAGCGCTACATCGACATCGGCAAGAGCGAGGCGCGCTGGCTCTGCGGCGGTGAGCGGCTCACCGGCGGCGAGTTCGACCATGGCTACTACCTGTCGCCCGCAGTCTTTACCGATGTGAAAAACAGCATGCGCATTGCACAGGAAGAGATCTTCGGCCCGGTGCTGGCGATCATCGAGGTGGCCGATTTTGACGACGCGCTGCGCCAGGCCAACGAGTCGCAGTACGGCCTGTCGGCCAGCATCGTCACGATGAACCCGCGCTACATGCATGTGTTCACCAACGAGATCCAGGCGGGCACCGTCAAGATCAACCGCACGACCACCGGCAATCTGGTCAATGCGCCCTTTGGCGGGCTGAAGAACTCCAGCACCTCCACCTTCCGCGAGTCCGGCCGCGCCGGCCTGGAATTTTTTACCCAGATCAAGACCGTCTACCGCGGTATCTGAACCCCTGACTGCAAGAGGAAACACGATGAAAAGCGCACTGAAACTGGAACTGGCAGAAGCCCGTGTGATGTCCCTGGCCGCACTGGCCAAGGCCAAGGAAATTGGCGTGACCGAGACGGTCTGCATCACCGATGAAGGCGGCTTTCCGCTGGTGCTCGAGCGCATGGATGGCGCCCGCGTCACCGGCCCGCAGATCGCTTGGAACAAGGCCTTCACGGCCGCAGGGCACAAGCGCTCCACGCACCTGTTCAACACCTTGCCCAATGGGCCGGCGTTGCCGGGCAACGAGGCCTTTGGCATCCAGTGGAGCTTTGAGGGCAAGTTTGCGGTCTTCGTGGGCGGCTATCCCATCGTCGTCAACGGCGAGGTGATTGGTGGCGTGGGCCTGTCGGGCGGCAATGGCGAGCAGGACACCGCCTGTGGCGTGGCCGCCTTGCAGGCGCTGAAAGACCACCTGGGCGCCACCGCCGATGTGCTGGTGCAGGCCGACATCAAGAAATAAGCGCCAGGGACAACCGAGCTGAGGTCTGCGATGAACTACCGCGTACAGTGGCTGCAGACGCAGCAATCGTTTGACGTGGGCGCCGATGAATCGGTGCTCGACGCCGCCACGCGCCAGGGCGTGGCGCTGCCCCATGACTGCACTTTTGGCGGCTGCGGCAGCTGCCGCATAAAGGTCGAAGAGGGCCAGTTTGCCTATGCCGATGGCGAGCTGCCGCTGGCCATGGGCGAAGACGAGCACGCCCAGGGCTATGCGCTGGCCTGCCAGGCCCGGGCGCACTCCGACCTGGTCATCAGCGTCGCGACCGGGCCGGACAGCTCCGCACCCACCCGGGTGCGGGCCACCGTGGCCGAGCTGCGCATGCACACGCCCGATATCTACCACCTGGCGCTCGACCTGCCCGAGGACCATGGCCTGCGCTATGTGCCGGGCCAGTACCTGAACATCTGCCTGCCTGGTGGTGCGCACCGCAGCTTCTCGATGGCCACACCGCCGCAGGGCCGGCGCGTCAGCCTGCAGATCCGCAAGATTGCTGGCGGGCGCTTTACCGATGGCCTGCTGGCGACGACGGCAGTGGGTGATGTGCTGGAGGTGGAACTGCCCCATGGCAGCTTTCACTACCGCGCGCAGGACTACCAACCCATGGTGTTTGCCGCCACCGGCACCGGCTTTGCGCCGATCAAGGCGATTCTCGAATCGCTGCTGGGCGATGCCGACTGCCCGCCGATCCACTTCTACTGGGGCATGCGCAGTGAGGCCGATCTTTATTTGCTCGATGAGATCGCGGCCTGGGCGGGGCAGCTGTATGAGTTCACTTTTGTGCCGGTGCTCTCGCGCCCGTCCGATCGCTGGACTGGCCGGCGCGGCTATGTGCAGGACGCCATTGCCGAGGACTTCGAGGACCTGTCCGAGTATTCGATCTATCTGTGTGGATCGCCCTCTATGATTGCCGATGCGAAAGCGCTGATGGCGCTGTCGGGCGCGGCGCTGGACAAGATCTACAGCGACAGCTTCATCTTCCAGAACGAAGCGGCCGCCGTGGCCGAGTTGAGCGAACAAAGCTGAGGAACACCACACCATGGATCTGGGATTGACGGGCAAGGCCGCGCTGGTCTGGGGCGGCAGCAAGGGCATGGGCTATGCAGCGGCACGCCAGCTGGCGCTGGAAGGGGTGGACGTGGTGATCGCCGCGCGCACTGAAAGCAGCTTGCAGGCGGCGGCGCAGGCCTTGTCGGCAGAATGTGGCCGCCCCGTGCGCTATGTGGTGGCCGATATCACCCAGAAGGCGGGGCGTGAGGCCGCGCTGGCTGCCTGCCCGCAGCCGGACATTCTGGTCAACAACTCGGACGGCTACCCGCCCGGCGACTTCCGGGATTGGACGGACGAGACCTGGCACGCGGCGCTGGACATGATGATGGTCGGCCCCATCGACATGATGCGCCGCGTGGTCGATGGCATGCAGCAGCGCGGCTACGGGCGCATCATCAATATCGTCTCGCGCAGCGTCAAGGCGGCGCATGCCGAGCTGGGCCTGTCCAACGGCGCGCGCTCGGGCCTGGTCGGTTTTGTCGCGGGCCTGGCGCGCCAGACGGTGCGCCACAACGTCACCATCAACAATGTGCTGCCCGGCGCATTCGACACCGATGCCCAGGCCCGCCACATCGACAAGCTCGCCCAGCAAAGCGGCCGCTCGCCGGCCGAGGTGCGCCAAAGCCGCGAGGCCGCCAACCCCGCAGGCCGCTTTGGCCAGCCCGAAGAAGTCGGCGCGCTGATCGCCTACCTGGCATCGCAGCACACCGGCTATGTGACCGGGCAGAGCTGGCTGATCGACGGGGGCGAGTATCCGGGCACTTATTGACAAAGGACAAAGCCGGGGCTGCTGGGTGGCCTGGCTTTGCCATGCAAGCGCGCAGCTGGCCTTGTCTGCGTCCGTTCTAAAGCCCTGCTGCGGTGTGCAGCTGCTTACGGGGCGATGGGCTTGATTCGTTATACTTGCAGTCTTGCCTTGGGTGATCCAGGGCGTTTTGCTTTTTACCGGTGCAGCTGCTCTTGGCGGGTCTGCACTTTTTTCTGCGCCAGCCTCTGTTTATGACCGAACCGACCCTCCCCACCTCTTCTGATGCTTCCGCACCGGCACCAGCTGCGGCAGCGCCCGCAGCGGGCGGTGATACGCGTCGCCAGCCCAAGCAGGAGCGCCGCGAGCGCCCTGCAGGCCAAGCGCCGGTGCTGAACTCGGCCATGGCCGATGCACTGCGCGCGGCCACCAAGGGCCACGCGCTGGAAGTGGCTGCTGCGCCAGCAGCCCCGGTTGAGGCCGATGCCGCGCCGGTGCAGCGCCAGGCGCGCAGCGAGCGCCCCGCCCGCACGGGCCAGGCG
>NZ_JBBGZC010000025.1:0-10446 GCF_037479395.1 Comamonas sp. MYb21
CCATCGGGGTCGCTGAATGCAGCGGCCGGGATTTGCAGACTCAACGCACTGTCTTCTTCCACGCTTTGGGATACAAGCGCTTGGTCGGCCACTGGTAGCTGATTGCTTGGTTCTACGGGAACATAAGCCGGCAGCTTTAGGCCCAGAAACTCTTCTTGGCTGAAGAAGTTTTTGACCACCACTTTGCCGGAGACAGCGAGATCTCTGCTGCGGAGTACAAGATCTCCCCCCTCCTTGGACATAATGCATAGCCCAGAGGACGCAGACCAGCTATCCTCAGAGAGCGCTTGAACGTTGTCTGCAGTCAACAGGTCTCCGTCAAAGTACAAACGACCAACACCGCTGACATCAGTCAGGGTTGTGATGGTTCCTGCTTGCAGGCTGTCGTAGTTGATGAAGTAGCTGTCGTCGCCACCGAGGTCCATCATGGTGTCGTTACCACCGCTGGTATGGTAGACATCGTCTCCATAGCCGCCTTCAATGGTGTCGTTGCCTGCGCCTCCGTGCAGTTGATCGTCACCAGCGCCGCCTCGCAAGGTGCTGCCATCGCTACCTGCATAGAGCTCGTCACTGTCATCTCCTCCGTCAAGGATGTCATGTCCAGTGCCGCCTATCAGCGTATCTTCTCCAGCTTCACCATGCAGCTTGTCCTGGGCTCCGTCGTCATCCTGACTGCCTAGCAGATCATTGCCTCCGCCGCCATGCAGTATGTCTGCCCCCTGTCCGCCAAACAGTTGGTCGTTGCCTTCTGGACTACCTGCTGGCAGAGCCACAGCATCGTCGCCATATATGATGTCATTGCCAGCACCGCCCAAAATGCGGTCATTGCCTGTCTGCCCTGCAATCCAGTCGTCGCCTTCACCCCCGTCAATAAGATCATCACCACCGCCCGTAGTCACTCGTGTCTGGCTCAGAAAGCTAACACCCGAAGCCAAGGTAATACCGAAGTCAATTTCCGAGCCGTTCCAACTCCAGTTGTGGATGCTGCCATTGGGGATGACCACAGGGTCCAAACCATAGTCATACTGACTCAGCGGCCCTTTGATAGTGCCGTCTGCGTTCCAAACGAATGATTGCGTGGAGGGGGACGCGTAGTCCAGTGCAATTGTGCGGCTGCTTACCGAATATTGCCCGTCACCCAGAATCAGGTCGCTCCCCGCACCGCCCAGCAACGTATCGGCGCCCGCACCGCCAAAAATCATGTCTTGCGAGTGGCTGCCGGCGATGAAATCATTTCCGCCTTCTCCGCTGAGCCAATCACCGCGTTCACCACTGTCTGCAGCCGTCACCAAGTATTCAGCACTAGCGGTGTTGCCCCAGATCAGATCCTCACCCATGCCTCCGTACACCATGTCGGTGCCAGTGCCGGCTTGAACAATGTCGTTGTCATCAGCCCCGGTGCCGTTGGCACCTGCACGGATGTATTCGCGCCCGCTGCCTCCCAAGATAAAGTCGTTACCGCCTTGGGCCATCACGTAGTTGCCCAGTCCATCTCCTGTGTTGATCACATCGCTGTAGCCACTCCCAGTAAAGGAGTCGGATTTGGTTCCGCCTTCCATCACTACGCCTACTGTGGAGCGTGTGGCATTGAAGTTCATGTACGCCACACTATTTGGGTAGGACAATCCCATGGTGGGCAATGCCTCGCCCAGCTGGCCACCATTGAGGTTGATGCCCAGTTGCCCGTCTTGCCAGTCCTGCAGTTGGGCAACCAAGGTGTAATCGTTACCCGATTTAGCAAATAGGCGCCATTCATTAGCACCTATCTGGCTGAGTTTGTATTGGCGACTTGAGTCGCTGCTGTAGTAGTCCGGTCCACCTGCCGCGCCACTCAATTGGCCAAAGCTGCCTGCGATGACGACGCCTCCCAGCTCTATCTGACCGTTACCGTCGCTATCAAGTATCGTGTCAACACCACTCTCGCCAAGATTTAGAACATAAGTATCGCTACCAGCTCCGCCAACAAGGGTATCGCTACCTGCACCACCAATAAGGGTGTCCTCGCCTGCATCTCCTTGGAGGTAGTCGTCCCCTCCCAGGCCGGTCAAAGTGTCGTTTCCTGCACCTCCGTAGAGGTGGTCAGCATAGCCTTCTCCCACCAAATCAGTATCAGCGCCTTCGCCACCAAAGATGTAGCGGACTCGTTGGGTTGCTGCCCCTACAAGAATTTCAGTGTTCGTGGCCTTATCTTTGTAGAGCTGGCCTTTTATGCCAGGCAGGATGCCTCCATCAGCCGTGTTGGAAATATTGCGCTGTACGACAGCTTGAAGCATGGCGGTTCGGTCAGCGATCCACTGGTCGGTGAAAGTGGTGGGGCTCGAAGCGCTCTGGTCGGCTTGCCAAGCTGCATACTGGGCAGTTCGAGTGGATTGCCAAAGGTTATTCAGTTGGATAGTGGCGGCCGCGTCTGTGCCCCCGATCACAATAGGTGAGAGATCTAGCAGGGCACTCAACGCAGCAAAATCAGTTCGTGCTCGAGTTTGCAGATCGGCGCTGACTCTGTTGATGCTGAGCTTGCCCTCAAGGTTTTTATATATGGGTGAATTAATAAATTCGTACAGATTATTAAATAGTGATTCCTTGTCCCCAGTGATGGTCGATAGCGAGTTTGGCCCAGTGAGGGTGGTGCGCAGCATATCCAGCGCATTTTCCAACTTGCGAGCTCCTACGCCTGAACCAATGAATAAATTGCCAATCTGATCCACAGTAAGGGATGGCTGCAACTCCGCAAATGCCTGATAAACTGACAGTGTGTCAGTCAATGTAGCGATAGAGTGATAATAGACAGGGTTGGCTGTGCCAGCTTCAATGCGTACTTTCTGTACCGATCCCATCACCTGCCCTAGGCCAGCAGTTGCTGAAATACCATCAGTCGCTCGTATATTGATGATTTTGCTGTTGGGGGCAGAAGCATCGGTGATACCCAGTACCTCAAGAACTTGCCCAATGGCTCCGCGAAAGCCAGGTGCATTGTAGGTATAGGTCGCTGTGACAACTGGGTCGTGTAAAGCAGTAAATGCCTCAGCCAGAAAACCACCCAGACTGTGGCCAGTGACAGTAACTTTTTCTGAAATTCCGAGCACCCCTGAGGTAACGAGTTGAGTGTAATACGCTTCCAGCGACTGATATTGCGACATATAAATCACATTACCGAAACCCGCAATATCCACAACATCCGTCACATAGTCCGCACCCCATTCACTAGGCTCAGTTCCGCGGATAGCAAACACCTTCTCCCCCGTTTCACGATTCTGCAAAAGTACTGCAGAAAAGCCATCGGTATTATCACCAGATTGAGAGATGACTGCCCACGCATCAGAAAATCTTTCTGCCTGCGCTTGAGCCATTTTTTGATCTTGATATAACTGAATCAATTCATTTCGGTTTTTTCCATATATACCCACCCCATATGCTGCCAATGCCGTTTCAGCATAAACTAAATAATTTTTACTATCTGTCATTTAATTACCTTTTAAAAAAAATCGACTCCAAAGAGCCATAACCTGCACAATGCTTTGAGCTTGGCTGCGAGAATATCAAAAGATCTCCTCCCCTGCGGCTGTAGCTAATTGCACTACCTAATAGTTTTCCATCAGATCTTCTATACAAATAGTTTTCATAACGAACAAGCTGACCTTTACCAGTCAGCGTATCCCCATCTTTTAAAATAATTGTTTTCGAAATAAATCGAAATTCTGGACCATAAACTAAGGTAGAGTCAAAATTTCCATTTTGGCGATAGTGCTCCAATTTTCCGAATGCATCGAATCTACTTGAAGGCAACTCAACCTGCTCATAAATTATTACCCCGGCGTCTTTCTTGCAAAGCAACTCCATTTGCTTATCCAAAGCATACTTCTCGCAGCCGGCTAATAATAAGATAGGCAAAACAAATATCACTATTGAGCGTGCAATAATCTCAACTTTCAACAACATATATACTCCATTTTGCAGAAAAAATGAGCCCCAAACCAAAAGCAATATCTGTAAAAAGCAATGACATAAAAATATATACAAGAGATAAAAATAAAAAGCCCGCATGAGAATAAATGCGAACAGCCCCCGCAACTCAATGCCAATACTCAACAGACCAAAGTATAAGATGCGTCTTTATAGCAATGAAAAATTACTTCTTCATGCCAATTGAATGGCAAGTAATTATTATTTCCAAAAGATAAAAAGATAAAATGAGAAAATAATATTCCTCATAAAAGTTAAGCAGATAATTTCACTAGATAATAATTTTTCAATTAGACGCCTAGACTACGCAGCTTTTCATTGAACTAAAATTCAATTGCATTAAGGAACGCGTCTTTAGACACACAGTTCGATAGGAAATTTGAATTTTCACCCAAGGTAGGCATTTGGCAAATTCGAATTTAAAACAAATGTTAACGGTGTGGCTTTTTAGCACAGCTCATCAGAGTCATTCGCCGTTTACCAGGGACACTATTTAGCTTCAAAGCTCAGATGCAATTAACCTCGAATGACAACGAATCCAGCACTGCAATGTCTCGTGACTGCGGCGCAGTTGCACCACCTTCCGATCGATGCAGCCCAGCTACTACACAAGTTTGGTGAGAATTGGAGCACTCAGACTCTCTTGCTGGCAGCAAAGTCGGTAGGCTTCAAAGCTAAGGTGCATCCGCAACCTCTGGATCGATTACCTTACACCCCTTTGCCCGCCATTTGTCCATCATTCGATGGGCAATTTTTCATTCTGGCGCAAGTCAAATCACCCACCGTATCTGTAAATAATAGTGATCCTTCCTCAAATAGTCTCAAAGATATAAAGTTATTGATACAGAAACCTGGGGATTCACCCTCTGTCATCTCCGGAGCGGAATTTCAAAGTCTTTCAACAGGAGAAATAGTCTTATTGACCAGCAGTTCCACCTACGAAGGGGATTTGGCAAAATTTGATTTCTCTTGGTTTGTTCCAGCACTGGTTAAATACCGAAAGCTTTTGGGAGAAGTGCTATTGGTATCATTCATACTGCAGTTAGTTGCACTTATCACACCTTTGTTTTTTCAGGTGGTGATGGACAAGGTTCTGGTCAATCACGCTATGCAGACTCTAAATGTGATTGCCGTTGGCTTGCTAGTGGCCACTATTTTTGAAGTGTTGATGACTGGAATTCGCAGCTATGTGATCGCACACACCAGTAGCAAGATGGATGTGGAGCTCGGAGCACGGCTATTTCGGCATTTGCTGGCATTGCCCATGGCCTATTTTCAAAGCCGACGCGTGGGTGATTCTGTCGCCCGCGTGCGGGAGCTAGAAAGCATTCGTGCGTTTTTGACGAGCCAAGCGATGACCGTTTTGCTAGACGTCGTGTTCTCCCTCGTCTTTATCGCCGTGATGCTGTGGTACAGCGTGGACTTGACGCTAGTGGTTCTGGCATCCATTCCCGTGTATTTCACTCTGTCCCTGTTCTTCACGCCTGTTTTGCGCGCGCGGCTCAACGAGAAATTCAATCGGGGAGCCGAGAACCAGTCGTTTCTGGTTGAATCCATCGCAGGCGTCAACACCATCAAGGCCATGGCAGTAGAGCCGCGCTGG
Source organism: Comamonas sp. MYb21 (assembly GCF_037479395.1). Taxonomy (NCBI): domain Bacteria; kingdom Pseudomonadati; phylum Pseudomonadota; class Betaproteobacteria; order Burkholderiales; family Comamonadaceae; genus Comamonas; species Comamonas sp. MYb21. Next base: position 5,564 of record NZ_JBBGZC010000025.1, read on the forward strand.
CAGGAGCGATGGGACAGACAATTAGCAGGCTATGTGAGTGCCAGTCTTTCTACCTCCAATATTGCCAATGTGGCTGGTAACGCAGTCATGCTGGTCAGCAAACTTGTCACCATCGGAATTTTGTGGATTGGTGCCAAGCAGGTCCTTGAGGGCAATCTGACAGTGGGCCAGTTGATTGCGTTTAATATGCTGGCAGGTCAAGTCTCTTCCCCTATTATTCGCTTAGCGCAGCTGTGGAATGACTTTCAGCAAGTAGGCATCTCCATGGCACGGCTGGGTGATATTTTGAACAGCCCAACCGAGGTGTCAGGTAACCGCACACGTCTGCCTGCACTTGCGGGAGCCATTGAATTCGACCAAATCTCGTTTCGCTACCGACCGGACGCCGCCGATGTGCTTCGGTCAATCAGCCTCAAGGTGGCACCTGGCGAAGTGATTGGTATTGTGGGCCGCTCTGGCTCGGGCAAGAGTACTTTGACAAAGCTCGCACAACGTCTTTATGTGCCAGATCGGGGGCGGGTATTGGTAGATGGGCAAGATATCGCCATTGTGGATACCGCATCGCTGCGCCATCAGATTGGGGTAGTGCTGCAAGAGAACATTCTCTTCAACCGCTCAGTGCGGGACAACATAGCGCTAGCGAACCCCTCGTACCCTATCGAGACCATCATGCATGCGGCCAAACTTGCTGGCGCGCATGAGTTCATCAGTGAACTCGCCGAGGGGTATGACACGATTGTTGGCGAGCATGGAGCCAATCTCTCAGGCGGGCAACGCCAGCGCATTGCAATTGCCAGAGCACTACTGGGTGATCCTCGTATCCTGATTTTTGACGAGGCCACCAGCGCTCTGGACTATGAATCAGAGAAGATCATTCAGGACAATATGCGCCTGATCTGCCAGGGCCGGACGGTGCTGATCATTGCTCATCGCCTTTCCGCCGTACGCCATGCCAACCGAATTGTGGTCATGGAGCGCGGAGAGATTGCAGAAATTGGCTCACACGAGCAGCTTTTGCTGAATCCGCAAGGTATCTATACCCACTTGTACCGTCTGCAACAGGGCTCCGAACAAAGCGATACGGCGTCCATGTCACACGCGAGAACACCTGCAGCGCATGCCGAGGATGCATCTGGCAAAGTGGTGGTGGTTCGCCGGGCCGTTTCACCAAATGCCATAGCCAATAGAACACCAATGAATCCCCGCCCAAACGCTGGAGATGCAGCATGAGCGGACGCCATTACCTGGGTGCATGGGCGAGTTTGGTGAAACGCTACATGTTGGTGTTCTCGTTTCACTGGAAACACCGTAACAACCGTCCTTCGGGTCTATTTACCGAAGACGAGGCAGAGTTTCTGCCAGCTGCGCTTGCGGTGCAAGAAAAGGCGGCATCCCCTACATTGAGATTGATTGCATGGCTGTTGATGCTACTGGTGCTATCGGCCTTGCTCTGGTCCATCTTTGGGCGTATGGATATCGTAGTACAGGCCGAAGGGAAGGTGGTGCTCAGTGAGCGCACCAAAACGGTGGCATCAGTAGAAACTGGCAGAGTTACAGAGCTAAAAGTGTCAGAAGGCCAATTTGTGCATGCGGGTGATTTGCTACTGCAACTCGATACGCGCATGGTCGACGCTGACCACAAAAAGGCTCTAAAAGAGATGAATCAGGCCGTACTGACGATTGCACGGAATAACGCGTTGCTGGCCGCTCTGGATGGGCACAGAATGCCTGGCATCACAAGCCTCGCAGCGTTGAACCGAAGTAGCGGAGCCTCGATCACTGAGGAAGACCACCTATCTGCCCAGCGCCATGTGCAAGCCCAATATCAGGATGTTGTGGCCAAGACTCGTCGCTTTGAAGATGAACTTCGGATACAGAATCGTGCTTTACCACTGGCGACAAGCCAAGAAAAACGCTACAGAGAGTTGGCACTGACACGTGATGTTTCGCAAGATGCGTGGCAGGAGCGAGAACAAGCGGTACTGGCGATCGAGACGAAACTTTCGGAGGCCACCAACCAACGACGAGTTCTTCTGTCTGAAACCCGAAAGCAGGCCATGGATGAGATCACGCAGGCAAGGCGTGTAGCAGATGCATCCAGACAGGACGCTCAGCGCACTGCAGCCAGTAGTGCGCTGTTGCAGATTACAGCGCCGGTGGATGGAACGGTGCAGCAGTTGACAGTTCACACCGTTGGTGGGGTAGTGCCTGCAGCACAGCCGATCATGCAAATCGTCCCAGATCGCGGCCCTATCGAAGTTGAAGCTTTCGTGGCCAACCATGACGTGGGTTTTGTCTATGAAGAACAGGCTGCTGCACTCAAAGTACAGGCATTTGAGTACACGAAGTACGGCACGATCCCAGGCAAGGTGCTGCATATCTCGCGCGATGCGATTCCTGATGAAAAACGAGGTCTGCTATACGCTGTGCGTATTGCCATGAACCAACAGACGTTGCATGTAAATGGAAAGCAGACACCTGTTGCGCCTGGCATGGCCATTACGGCAGAGATCAAGACTGGAGATCGCCGTGTGATCGAGTATGTCCTCAGCCCCTTGCTGCGCCATGCCAATGAAGCAATGTCGGAACGCTGATGCAAAAAAAATCAATCAACATTTCAGGTGCCTACCGCTTAGGCTCATTGGCTTTCACGTGTCTGCTCAGCTGCTCTCACGCTTCTACCGCAATGGGTGAAGAAACCAGCAGATCATCCATTACGTGGAGTGAATGGATTGCACCTTTCGAGGATCCGCTTAAGACACAATCTGATGCGCAGAAGGGATCGTTGAGGCATGACTTGAGGGCGCCACCGCAGTTATCTGATCTTCGGATTCAATCCAATCGCAGCATTCCCATTGTCGAACAAGGGGAGTTGTCATGCGCAAATGCACATTATGCGTTTAATGACGCGAGCTCCCGCTATCTCGTTGACCAAACCAATGCCATGAAGGGGCCTTCTTTGCCCTTGACACTGGGCAGCGCACTTGGCCGAGCGCTATGCTTGAACCCTCAGGTGCGCTCCAGTTGGGCTGGAATACAAAAGGCAAGTTCTGAGTTAGGCTTAACGCGCAGTAGTTTTTGGCCCCAAGCATCATTGGGGGTCATGCGTCAACATAGTCGAACTGGTGGAACGAATATTCAAGGAGGCTCGTCAATAAGAGCTACTTCGGAGAGCTTCACGATCTCTTGGCGGGTATTTGACTTTGGGGCGCGTGATGCACGTGAACGTGCTGCGCAAGCGCAGCTGAGAGCGGCATTGGCTGGGCAGAACCAATCCGTTCGAGAGATCTCCTGGGCAGTCATGGAGGCTTATGTTCAGGCTCAAGCATTGCAGGCTCAGTTGAAACGTCAAAATGAAATTTCTGAACTTGGGAAGTCTATCCTCTCCTCCTCTGAGCGCCGCTATGCACAAGGAGCCAGTGCCCGTAATGCCTTTTTGCAAGCGCATGCCACTTTAGAGCGCAATCGATTTGAAATCGAAAAAACACGTTCGGAGCTGCTAATAGCAGAGCAGAAATTACGAACGCTGTCAGGGCTTGCCCCGCTGCAGTCAGTTGACCTTGACCCCATACCGGATGAAGTCGCAGAAATGGTAGCGAAAGGCCCCTTGAATAGGAATGAACTTTCAAGCCCCAATGCTGTTGGCCATCAATCACGTGATTTTGTGTCTGTCGACAAGTGGCGCCTCGATGAGTGGCTGCGTAGTGCCCGCGAAATCAGTCCAGCAGTGGTAGCCGCAGCAGCTAAGCTGGATGCAGCGGCGGCCACCGTTGAGGCTGTCGCTTCAGATGCAATGCCGAAACTGGATGTTAACTATAGCTATTACCGCAATGGCAGACCTACGCAGTCTCTCTCGAGCAGCCGTAGCAACGAGCGAACTGCAGGCATTACTTTAACCATTCCTCTCTTTGAAGGATTTTCCTCCACCTATCGAATTCAAAATGCCGAAGCTTCACGACAAGCTGCGAACATTGAATTGGACGCTGCGAGTATGCAATCCGACCAAGAACTGCTGGACGCTTATACTCAGGCCCAAGCAGGTATCGGAATGTTAAATGCGGCTTTGAAGCTATATGAGATAACTCAGCAATTGGCTCAGTCGAACGAGAAATTATTTCAGGCTGGCGTATTAGATGCCATTGAGGTCAGCCGTGGACTACTTGATTTACAAAATGCGAACCTGGAACTAACAAAAGCGCAGGCGCAATGGCTTCGCGCAAAACTGCACCTTTGGCTCATTTCGACATAATTAGCTACAGGAATGAGAATGATTTAATCTTTTTAAACGTAGCATTTTCCAATATAAAAAGCACACCAAGAATCAGATATTCTATAGAATTACCATTATTTCATTTTTAGACGTATTCCTACTCGCAGGTATTAGCATGTTACGAGACTGCGTGTTAGTTTAAAAAACACTTTTATGTCACCCATGTCTAAATATTATTATGTATTTGCAGCCGCATCTGCATTTTTTACAATCATCACAGTCGGAGGCTGCGGTTCAGCAAGGAATGAATTAAACTCGCAAGCAAAGGTTATGGCCCAGGAAGGCAGGGCTTATTACGAAAATAAATGCAAGACTATTGCAGGTGAAAAGATATACCGTAGTGTGGTAGATGTTGAAGGCATTTTCCTGATAAAAATTCGGCCATTCATAAGTGAAAATCAATTAAAGGACCCCATGTGGCCGGGTGCTGCTTTCGCGTTGGAGTTTTATGATGACAGCTACATAAGTTCATTTCTTGATTATGAATATGCCACTAAAAATATTGATGGGAGTATCAATTCCATTACAAAAGATCCTCGCGGTTACACTAAGCCTGAAAAAAGACCGGGTGCTCGACCAGGTTACCGATTTGTCGATGTTGTTGAAGCAAAAA
>NZ_JBBGZC010000026.1:0-5269 GCF_037479395.1 Comamonas sp. MYb21
CCATCGGGGTCGCTGAATGCAGCGGCCGGGATTTGCAGACTCAACGCACTGTCTTCTTCCACGCTTTGGGATACAAGGCTTCCGCCAGCAATGGGCGCTGAGTTTTCATTGCTGCCCGTATGGTGCGCAATTTGTTTAAGTAAATCCTTAACACTTAAAAGCGTGCCATCGGCAAATTTAAACAACTCCACACCTGCAGTCGAGAAAGTGGCTTCCGTCACACCCGATTCTTGCAGGAACCATTCATCTACTTGCCAGTTTGGCTGAGAGTCATCCGTTCGATAATCAATGGATAGAAAATGACGTCCGCTTTCAAATAGTTCAAGTGTTCTATAGTCACTGTCACTCTCAATTAAATCCCATCGATAGCTGAGATTATTTAATTGCACGCTGCCATCAAAATCTACAACATCCTGGTTGGCACGACTCAGATCTCCGCCATAAGTGATGAACATATTTGTATCGTGATCTGTACCAAATTCTGCTATATCTCTAATATGGTCAATACCCGGTTGAACCGCATTGATGATATACGTATCTGCGCCTGCCTGCCCATCTAGCCAATCACTGCCCTCGCCACCGATAATCACGTCGTTGCCATCAGTTCCGCTCACGATATCATCGCCATTGCCTGCATCAATCCATGCACCAAGTCCATGCTCCCTGAATTTTCTGTTCTGCCAGTCAACGAACGTATTGGGCTTCAAAACTGCCCAATCCCAATTTGGTGAGCGCAAGTTGACGTCGGCAGGGGGAGCGAAGTAGGGGGGGGTTATTTCCACTGATTGGAATTGAATAAGATCATTACCAGCGCCTGTCTCAATAACACCCCTAAATCCTTTTGCGATATCGGATGCATTAAGCACAACATCATCGCCCTCTGTACCAATAATTAACTTCTGCGTTGCCGTATCAGTCGTGGTATAATAATTTGATTCTTCTGTGTTGGTCTCCCAGCCAATGATTTTTCTCGCATCGTCTTGAGTGTCCTTTTTGTCCGGTATCAGCCAGCCGATTAGTACTGTGTCCTGTTGTGCAGATCCCCCTCCAGATACAGAACTACTGGGCCCATAAACCGGCTGCGCAGTGGATAGGTCTACCGAAGTCCCTGACGATGCCAAGCTGGACACGCTGATGAATTTCCCCGTTACAGGCTTTTTGGTAGCAGTTGATTTGTCATCTGAATAAATCGGCTGCCTACTCTGTGTTACAAGTGTTGATGTGACATGAGATTGGGTTAGATAATCCTCATAACTGAGTGAAATACCTTCTGTCATCTGAAGTGAAGACTGAATTACCTCGGTAGGTATGGCCTGATTATTGTCCCCATTAAATCCTCCGCCAACCCAGTACTGTGACATAGATCTCAACTGCAGCTGTTGTTGATCAATAAATGCCTGTTTACGTATGGCTAACGACCTCTGAGGTAGCGGGTTAGTTGTGTTAAGTAAATCTGCGACAGACAGCGTTCTATCACCTACCTGCACGCTCCACTGATGAGACATGGTCGCAGAAAAACCGGTCACAAAAACCTGATCGCCTGCAGAGTTCTGTATCACCAAGTCTCCACCCGTCCATGAAGTACGAAGGTCAGCAAGTGCAATCCCGTCAAAGCGAAGCACCCCCTCTTCGCCAGCTGTCGGTCGGATCACATCCAAGCCGCTGCCCGTTTCGAATACATAGGTGTTGCGGCCAGCTCCTCCAATCAGCAAATCATTGCCAGGGCCTCCGCGCAATTCATCGTCACCATCCAGACCCCGCAATTCATCGTTGCCTTCGCCGCCATCCAGCGTATCAGCTCCCAGCGAACCAATGAGGAGGTCATTACCACTTGTGCCGATCGGCAAAATAGATTGCACTAGGCTTTGCATGTTCAACACCGTGCCATCGGCAAAGACAAGGTCTTTGATCTGCGTCGCAGTGCCTGCCTCTATCTCAATCTGATCATTGCCGCCATAGGTCATCAGCAGTGCAACGTTGCCCAGGCTATTGCCACCCAATCGCGTCACCTGCAAGCCCCGAGGATCAATGCCGTTGGCAAAGTGGATGCTATTGCTGCCTTCTGCATATGCTTTATCAGTCCGGATACGGTCATAGCCGTCACCGCTGGCAAAGAAAAGGACATCGCCATTGGCCAAACCACCGCCACTTAGCTGCAAGGTGTCATCCCCATGCCCCCCAGTCAGCTGATCCTGGCCAGATCCTCCATTGAGAAAATCACTACCGTCGCCGCCGTTCAGGATGTCGTTCCCGCCAAATCCATCAATGCGCTCATTCCACTGCGTGCCATTGAGAACGTCATCACCTTCTGTTCCCTTGATCCATTGGCCCTGATCCAGTATTTCCGCATAGCTGAAGGATCGTCCATCTGCAAATTCAAAGTATATGTTGTCGAACGAGCTTGCTTCAATCACATCGCCTGCATCATCGCCTACTTGGATCACGATGGATGAACCTCCAGTCATAAGTCGCAAGCTCTCCGGGGTAATGTCTTTACCAAACCGAATTTGGCTAAACACTGCATGCCCCTGGGCATTAGTACGCGCGCTGGTGTCATGAATGCGATCCGCTCCATCACCCAGTGAGTACAAATAGGTGGCGTTGCCACCGCTGGCTTCGAGAAGGTCATTACCGTGACCGCCGCTCAAGGTTGCGTAAGCGCTTGTTGCTACGATGGCGTCATCAGCCCTGCCTCCCAAAAGGTATTGATTGCCCTGGGAGTCAGTTGTCTGCGCAATATTTTCAGCAAAAGTCCCTACCAATGCGCTCGTGGAGAAGGTGGCACCATTACCTAGTTGGAAGGTGTTGCTCAGGCCTGCCGCGCCATTAGCAATGGACAGGTAGTCCGCCGGGGAGGTCTGGATGAGCAGGTTCGCCCCTCCCATGCTTTGTACTGACAGGCTACTGGCTTGTGCGTCCTGCAAGACGATAGTGTTTTGGCCTTCATTATCATCAATAAACTCTGCCAAGTTCGACGCATTGGGCAAGGAGTCACCCCTTGCGATGATGTAGGTGTCATCTCCGGCACCACCCATGAGCGCGTCAGTACCAGCTCCGCCGATCAGGGTGTCGTTGCCTTCTCCGCCCAATATCTGGTCATCACCTGCACCGCCTAGGAGGGTGTCGTTCCCACCGCCGCCTCTAATGATGTCATTGCCTTCGCCACCATCGATGTAGTCGTTGCCTTCCGAATTCGACATCTCGTCGAAGTCTCCAATAAGTACATCGTTGCCTGCACCGCCAAGCACCGTATCGTTACCATCCCCGGCGATGATCTGGTCATCACCGTCGCCCCCATCGAGGTAATCACTACCCAGAGCATTTGCATCAGCGCTATCCGCATCGCCCCACAGGAGATCATTACCCGCTCCACCCAGAACCGTGTCGTCGCCGCCGCCTCCATTGAGTTGATCGTCGCCTTCGCCACCGTCCAGATAGTCCTCACCCTGATAAGCTGCAGGCATTGCTGTCCAGCTGCCATCGGGGAGCATGTGGTTGTCACCCCATAAACTGTCCCCGCCTGCGCCTCCTATGAGTGTGTCATCTCCTCCATTGCCAACAAGTAGGTCGTTACCTTCTCCGCCATCCAGATAATCATTGGCCTGAACGCTCCATGGCGTTCCATTATCTGAGCCACTATCGTCCCCCCAGAGCAAATCGTCGTCTGCGCCTCCAAGGAGCACATCGGCGCCCCCTTGGCCAAACAAGGCGTCTTTCCCCGCACCTCCTGAGATCACATCGTCGCCATGCGCGCTCGCCAATGTATAGGTGCCATAACTTTCACCATCTGCAAATCCGTCCCCATAGATGATGTCACTGCCTTCATCCCCAAAGAGCAAATCAGCGCCTCCCATGCCAATGATGTCATCATCGTCAGCGCCCCCATGCACAATATCCTCACCATCGCCTGCAGCCACGTAATCATTGCCGGCGCCCGCGTCAATGGTATTGCCCGTTGTTTCTCCAGATGGCGTCACAGTTGCGCCGAGCATATCAACCCGGCGCAGAATTGAAGCGCCATCCGTCCACCTAGGGGAATCCTCACGTGCCACCACCCATGAAAAACCTCGCGCCACTTCCTCTGTACCACTGGGCAGCACAGGGGGGACAAAGTTCACGTTCGTGGGCCGGTCAAGGAATCCTTGGGCGCTTCCGTAGATGACGTCGTTGCCCGCCCCTCCAATTATGGTGTCAGCACCCGAGCCCGCCATTACCAGATCGTCCCCATCGCCAGCGTCAATGTAGTCATCTCCATCGCCCGCCACGATGCCATCATTACCGCCCAGGCCTGAAATGCTGTCTACCCCTACGGTGCCAATGAGGATGTCTGCGGCACCTGGTTGGCTACCATCGGCGTCATAGCCCGTCGCAGTTGGAGCATATTGGGTGCCATCAATTTTCTTTACAAAATCCCCTGAGATCGTCGAATTCGGCGGTGATGGAGAGGCATCAGACAAAGTGATGCCTAAGTTACCGTTGGTCCAGTTGCGCACAATGATGGTGTCTGCGCGGTCAAAAAAGGCGACGTAAAGATCCTTCTCACCATTGGCCGCATCAGTGAAGGTGTAACTTATCTTCTTGTCGATGCTCTGCCACATGTTCGAGGCTACCAGAGATGCACCCGCGGCGCTCAATACGCCAAAGCCTTCAACGCTAATAACGCCATCCTTATCTGTGATGGTGTCTATTCCCGCACCTTTGGCAAACCGATAGGTATCGATGCCTTCCCCACCCTGAAGCATGTCGTTACCCGCACCACCGTCGAGTACATCATCACCAGCGTTGCCTTGTAAATAATCATTGCCATTCATACCCTTGAGGGTGTCGGCGCCAGTACCTCCAAACAGGTAGTCCTCGAGCCGCCGGCCCTCGATTTGCCCACCGTTGTCATCGTTGAAAATGACATACTTGGTAGTGACTGTTTCTTGGCCACGCCGAATCTTTAGCTTGGAGCTACGGTCTTCCCAGACCGTATTTTCTCCATCAAAGTCCATTGCTTGGTGAGCGCCATAGGCATTGACATCCACGCTGTCATACGACGCATTTTTTGAACCGTAGTAGTTTCTTCGCACCAACATTTGTGCACGCCGGTTTAGCCACTCATCAGTGAACAGGGCCGCTGCCTTGCCGCCCTCTGTTGCTGACTGATCTTTCTTCCACTGAGTGTAGATCGGCCCCCAGGCCTCAGAAACAGCAGCTTCAAACGCTGCTGGATCAGCGCCATGCAATACAAATGGGCTGAGCCCAAACAGGGCTGCAAATACACCAA
>NZ_JBBGZC010000027.1:0-3664 GCF_037479395.1 Comamonas sp. MYb21
CCCCTCTCCCAAACCGCCCACACCGCGCTGCGCGATTACTGGGTCGCCCATAGCCCGCATGCCGGCCTGCTGTGGATCTTCCACACCCGCTTGTCCGCCAACAGCGGCGCCTGGTTTCTGCATGGCCGCTTTGCCTGAGCAGCGCCGCACCCGTCCAAAGCCATGGCCACGCGTCCCACCCTCACCATTCCCCACTACGCCGAGCTGTGGTGCCTGAGCAATTTCAGCTTTCTGCGCGGCGCCAGCCACCCGCATGAGCTGGTCGAGCGCGCCCATGCCCAGGGCTACCGTGCGCTGGCCCTGACCGATGAATGCTCGCTCGCCGGCATCGTGCGCGCCCATGTCGCCGCGCGTGACTGCGGCCTGCCGCTGATCGTGGGCGCGCAGTTTGAGGTGCAGCCCAGCGATGCGGCCGCACCCACCTTCACCCTGGTGGCACTGGCCTGCAACCTGCATGGCTATGGCAACCTCTGCGCCCTCATCACCCAGCTGCGGCGCAAATCACCCAAGGGCAGCTATGCGCTGGCGCAATCGGCCATCCACCCGCGCGCGCTGCAAGACTGCCTGCTGCTGCTGGCCCCCAGCCGCCAAGCCAGCCCGGCGCAGATCCAGGCCCAGGCCGCCTGGCTGCAGCAGCAGTTTGCCGGCCGCTGCTGGCTGGCCGTGCAGCTGGACCGCAGCCTGGGCGACGAGGCCTGGCTGGCGCAAATGCGCGCGGCGGGCAGCAGCAGTGGCGCGCCGCTGGTAGCCGCCGGCAATGTGCACATGCATGTGCGCTCACGCAAGCCCATGCAGGATGTGCTGACCGCCATCCGCCTGCGCACACCGCTGACCGACTGCGGCTACGCGCTGCAGCCCAATGCCGAGCAGCACCTGCGCAGCCGGTTGCGGCTGGCGCAGATGTACCCGCCCGACCTGCTGGAGGCCAGCCTGGGCATTGCAGCGCGTTGCCAGTTCTCGCTGACCGAGCTGCGCTACCAGTACCCCGACGAGGTGGTGCCACCCCAGCTCACACCAGCGGCCTACTTGCGCCAGCTCAGCTACGAAGGGGCGGCCCGCCGCTGGCCGCAAGGCACGCCGCCGAAAGTGCAGGCCACCTTGGAAAAAGAGCTGGCCCTTATCTCCGAGCTGCAGTACGAGCACTACTTTCTGACCGTCTACGACATCGTGCGCTTTGCCCGCAGCAAGAACATCCTCTGCCAGGGCCGGGGCTCGGCCGCCAACTCGGCCGTCTGCTTTTGCCTGCACATCACCGAGGTCGACCCGGACAATACCCGGCTGCTGTTCGAGCGCTTCATCAGCAAGGAGCGCAACGAACCGCCCGATATCGATGTCGACTTCGAGCATGCGCGGCGCGAAGAGGTCATCCAGTACCTGTACAAGAAATACGGCCTGCACCGCGCCGGCCTCACCGCCGTGGTCATCCGCTACCGGCGCAAATCCGCGATCCGCGATGTGGCCAAGGCGCTGGGCTTTGCACTGCCCAGCATCGATCTGCTGGCACGCGACCATTCGCGCTGGGACGACGAGCTGCTGCGGGCCGAAGCGCTGGCCCAGTGCGGCCTGCAGGCGGGCGACCTGGCCGTGCGCCAGCTGCAGGAGCTGGTCGAGACGCTGCGCGATTTTCCGCGCCACCTGTCCCAGCATGTGGGCGGCTTTGTGCTCACGCGCGGCCCGCTCTCGCGCATCGTGCCGATCGAGCGCGCCAGCATGGAAAACCGCACCGTCATCCAGTGGGACAAGGACGACCTCGATGCTGTCGGCCTGCTCAAGGTCGATGTGCTGGCGCTGGGCATGCTCACCGCGCTGCAAAAAATGCTGCACCTGGTGGGCGCACGCCAGGGCCGCAGCTTTGCGCTGGGCGATATCCCGCACGGCGACGAATCCACCTACGACATGATCTGCGCGGCCGACACCATCGGCGTCTTCCAGATCGAGAGCCGCGCCCAGATGAGCATGCTGCCGCGCCTGCGCCCGCGAGAGTTTTACGACCTGGTGATCGAGGTCGCGCTGGTGCGGCCCGGCCCCATCCAGGGCGGCATGGTCCACCCCTATCTGCGCCGCCGCCAGGGGCTGGAGAAAGTGCAGTACGAGAGCGCGCTGCTGCGCCCGGCGCTGGAGCGCACCCTGGGCGTGCCCATCTTCCAGGAGCAGGTGATGCAGATCGCCATCGATGCGGCCGGTTTCAGCGCCGGCGAGGCCGACCAGCTGCGCCGCTCGATGGCTGCCTGGCGCCGCACCGGCAACCTGCAAAAGTACTACGACAAAATCATCAACGGCATGACCGGCAATGGCTATTCGCAGGCCTTTGCCGAATCGATCTTTCAGCAGATCCAGGGCTTTTCGGAATACGGTTTTCCGGAGAGCCATGCCGCCAGTTTTGCGATCCTCGTGTACTTCAGTGCCTGGATCAAATGCCACTACCCGGCCGAGTTTCTGGTGGCCATGATCAACAGCCAGCCGCTGGGCTTTTACAGCAACAGCCAGCTGATCCAGGACGCCCAGCGCCATGGCGTGCAGGTGCTGCCCGTCGATGTGATGCACAGCGGCATGGACTGCACTACAGAAGCCGCCAGCGGCCCCCACCCCGCCGTGCGCCTGGGCCTGCGCCTGGTCAAGCAGCTGCAGCAAACGCAAGTCAAGCGCCTGCTGCAGGCCCGCGACGCCGCCCCCTTTGAGAGCGCCCAGGACCTGGCCCGCCGCGCCCAGCTGGACGCCCCGGCGATGAAGAACCTGGCCGCTGCCGATGCACTGGCCAGCCTCGAAGGCCACCGCCGCCACCAGCTCTGGCAGGCCTCCGCCCCGCTGCACCACAGCCGCCTGCTGCGCGCAGCCCCCATCGATGAGGACGAGCTGCAACTGCCCGCTGCCAGCGAGCAGGAAGACATCCACTGGGACTATGCCGCGCTGGGCCTGAGCCTGCGCCGCCACCCCATGGCCTTGCTGCGCGAACGCCTGCAGCGCCACCGCTTCCAAACCCAGGCCGAGCTGCGCGAAGCCCGCGACGGCAGCTGGGTGCGCGCCTGCGGCATCGTCACCCTGCGCCAGCAGCCCCCCACCGCCAAAGGCGTCGTCTTTATCACCCTGGAGGACGAAACCGGCAACCTGCAAGTCATCTGCTGGCCCCAGCTGCGCAGCGCCCAGCGCGACGCCCTGCTGCACGCCCAGTTCCTGGCCGTGCAAGGCCGCTGGCAGCGCAGCGGCGAGGTGGGCAACCTGATCGCGCACCAGCTGCGGGATGTGTCGGATTGGTTTGAGAGCTTGCGGATTCGGAGCCGGGATTTTCGGTGAGGGGTGTTGGTATTGGTTGGTTGAATTAACAGCCGCATTGCGCTAAAGCTATAAGTGGCTGCAGCTAGGATTCTGTTTCACTATTGAAGAGGTTTTTTTATGGAACATCACGTGCTACTGGTTGACATCGCGGGTCGTTTCCATCGGAGTGGAGAGAATCTCTCAGTCACTACCTGTGGAGTTGCAATAGCAGCTGACCGTGCTGACTATGTGCGAAGCATCCTTCCTCCTGGCCTCGCAAAGTGGGGAAAGTGCACCTTGGAGCAGGCAAAAGAAGTAGGGCAAATAGTTGCAAGGTGAATCGCCCCGGGTTTCCTAGACACCTCTGAGCCTCAAATCTGAGGCCCAATAGGAGGTGCCATGACGAACAAGC
>NZ_JBBGZC010000028.1:0-2358 GCF_037479395.1 Comamonas sp. MYb21
AGGGGTGACGGCGTACCTTTTGTATAATGGGTCAGCGACTTACATTCAGTGGCAAGCTTAACCGAATAGGGAAGGCGTAGAGAAATCGAGTCCGAATAGGGCGACAAGTCGCTGGGTGTAGACCCGAAACCAAGTGATCTATCCATGGCCAGGATGAAGGTGCCGTAACAGGTACTGGAGGTCCGAACCCACTAGTGTTGCAAAACTAGGGGATGAGCTGTGGATAGGGGTGAAAGGCTAAACAAACTTGGAAATAGCTGGTTCTCTCCGAAAACTATTTAGGTAGTGCCTCAAGTATTACCTGCGGGGGTAGAGCACTGTTTAGGCTAGGGGGTCATGGCGACTTACCAAACCTATGCAAACTCCGAATACCGCAGAGTACAGCTTGGGAGACAGAGCACCGGGTGCTAACGTCCGGACTCAAGAGGGAAACAACCCAGACCGCCAGCTAAGGTCCCTAAAACGGGCTAAGTGGGAAACGAAGTGGGAAGGCTAAAACAGTCAGGATGTTGGCTTAGAAGCAGCCATCATTTAAAGAAAGCGTAATAGCTCACTGATCGAGTCGTCCTGCGCGGAAGATGTAACGGGGCTAAGCCAGTTACCGAAGCTGCGGATGCACAGTTTACTGTGCGTGGTAGGAGAGCGTTCTGTAAGCCTGTGAAGGTGTCTGGTAACGGATGCTGGAGGTATCAGAAGTGCGAATGCTGACATGAGTAGCGTTAAAGCGGGTGAAAAGCCCGCTCGCCGTAAGCGCAAGGTTTTCTACGCAACGTTCATCGGCGTAGAGTAAGTCGGCCCCTAAGGTGAGGCAGAGATGCGTAACTGATGGGAAACGGGTCAATATTCCCGTACCGATGTGTAGTGCGATGTGGGGACGAAGAAGGTTAGCTCAGCCAACTGTTGGATATGTTGGTTCAAGCCTGTAGTCGTGCTCGGTAGGCAAATCCGCCGGGCTAAGATGAGGGGTGATAACGGGTCTGCTTGCAGACGAAGTGAGTGATACCCAGCTTCCAGGAAAAGCCACTAAGCTTCAGCTACACACGACCGTACCGCAAACCGACACTGGTGCGCGAGATGAGTATTCTAAGGCGCTTGAGAGAACTCAGGAGAAGGAACTCGGCAAATTGACACCGTAACTTCGGGAGAAGGTGTGCCCTCAGTAAGTGAAGTTGTACAAATGGAGCTAAACGGGGTTGCAAAGAATAGGTGGCTGCGACTGTTTAATAAAAACACAGCACTCTGCAAACACGAAAGTGGACGTATAGGGTGTGACGCCTGCCCGGTGCTGGAAGATTAAATGATGGGGTGCAAGCTCTTGATTGAAGTCCCAGTAAACGGCGGCCGTAACTATAACGGTCCTAAGGTAGCGAAATTCCTTGTCGGGTAAGTTCCGACCTGCACGAATGGCGTAACGATGGCCACACTGTCTCCTCCTGAGACTCAGCGAAGTTGAAATGTTTGTGATGATGCAATCTCCCCGCGGAAAGACGGAAAGACCCCATGAACCTTTACTGTAGCTTTGTATTGGACTTTGAACAGATCTGTGTAGGATAGGTGGGAGGCTTTGAAGTGAGGATGCTAGTTCTCATGGAGCCAACGTTGAAATACCACCCTGGTGTGTTTGAGGTTCTAACCTTGGTCCATTATCTGGATCGGGGACAGTGCATGGTAGGCAGTTTGACTGGGGCGGTCTCCTCCCAAAGCGTAACGGAGGAGTTCGAAGGTACGCTAGTTACGGTCGGACATCGTGACGATAGTGCAATGGCATAAGCGTGCTTAACTGCGAGACTGACAAGTCGAGCAGATGCGAAAGCAGGACATAGTGATCCGGTGGTTCTGTATGGAAGGGCCATCGCTCAACGGATAAAAGGTACTCTGGGGATAACAGGCTGATACCGCCCAAGAGTTCATATCGACGGCGGTGTTTGGCACCTCGATGTCGGCTCATCTCATCCTGGGGCTGTAGTCGGTCCCAAGGGTATGGCTGTTCGCCATTTAAAGAGGTACGTGAGCTGGGTTTAAAACGTCGTGAGACAGTTTGGTCCCTATCTTCCGTGGGCGCTGCAGATTTGAGGAAGCCTGCTCCTAGTACGAGAGGACCGGAGTGGACACACCTCTGGTGTATCGGTTGTCACGCCAGTGGCATTGCCGAGTAGCTATGTGTGGAAGAGATAACCGCTGAAAGCATCTAAGCGGGAAACTCGTTCCAAGATGAGATCTGCCGGGGGCTTGACCCCCCTGAAGAGTCGTTCTAGACCAGGACGTTGATAGGTTGGGTGTGGAAGCGCAGCAATGCGTTAAGCTAACCAATACTAATTGCTCGTGCGGCTTGACCCTATAACTTTGATTGGCCCCGCC
>NZ_JBBGZC010000029.1:0-2281 GCF_037479395.1 Comamonas sp. MYb21
TCGCGGTTACACTAAGCCTGAAAAAAGACCGGGTGCTCGACCAGGTTACCGATTTGTCGATGTTGTTGAAGCAAAAAATGGTTATCGATATCGGGTGACTCGAGTCATCAAAGAGGTTGATCATATCCGCAGTTATGATTCAGTTAAATTTAAAAGCATGGATTATTTGCTTGACAAAAAACCAACTGAAGCAGCTCCCCCTCGTTACGGAGTGACTTATGAAGACCACGTCATTCCGGAAGAGCGCGCTATTGGAGTAGCTAGTAGTACTGTTAAAGTTATTGACCTGGAAACTAACGAAGTTTTAGGAGAAATGAAACGCTATGCCTATCGCCCACGTGGATTGCATTTTACCGATTGGCTAACTTCAGAGCGATGTCCTAACCATGCAGTAGGCGTTAATTCAGCTACCCGTAAATTTGTTGACCAAGTATTGATCCCCAAAGGAGAGTAAATAATGACCCAGCCAAGTATTTCTGAGTTTCTGAAATTTGCTAATCTGCAAATGGCTTCCGAGGCATTATTCGGATTCGATGCAATCAAGGCAAACGGATCTTTAATACCTGGGGAGATTTCTGACAATCTTGACTCTCAAAATTTAACTATGGGAAACCGGCACGCGAGCAAATTTACGAATATCGATGCGGGAAATTTTTCCAGTGAATGGCTAGTGGTTGAGCATATATCTAACACATCTACTGGATTTAGTGGGACATTGTTTAAAAGTCGCTCAAACCCTTCAGAGTATGTTATTGGCTTCCGCAGTACGGAGTTTCTTGATGATGCTGCGCGAGATAACCAAGCAACCAATACGTTGGAAATTAAAGAAAAAGGCTGGTCATTTGGGCAAATCGACGATATGGAGTCCTGGTACAAACATCTAACTGATGATTCGGTCGGAGATGCTTTACTGCCGAGTGACGCACGCTTCAGTGTGACTGGCTATAGCCTAGGTGGACACTTGGCAACTGCGTTTAACTTGTTGCGGCGAGAGGATGGTACACAGGGACGCATTGATAAGGTTGTCACATTCAATGGGGCTGGCGTGGGGAAAGTGACGCAAGGAACGCTGAGTGGCGTTATGAGTGGTTTTCATACATTACGCACACAACCAGCTCAGATCGATGCTGCTATTCAGGATACTGCTTTACGCAGCTTGGTTCAATCCATACGTGCGACTCTCAGCGACACATCGGATGAGAATGCGTATATAGCGTCTGTCACGCAAGCTCAGGAATTAGTGAATGCGCTTAAAACAGAGACGCATCCAACTCTGACTGTACAAGAGTTGATGGTATGGAGTGCGCTGGATCGAGTGCTGAAAGTTGCACGCGAAGCTATAGATGCTCCTAAGCTTTCTTCGGGATCTCAGGACCCCGAAGTACCACCTAATCCTGCAAGAATTCCTCTTAGTCAGATTGAACAGGTGAAACTTGATTATCAACTCGCTGTTCTTTTAACAAGTAAAAAAACCGCGGCAATAGGATTGGTGGATGGTGCAATTCAAGCCATTACTCAAAGTCAGATTGCCGCAGACCCTATGGGTAATCAGTTCGATGTAACAGGGGCTACACTCCCTTCGGCGGTCTCAAACTCGCAGTTGCATTACGGAACGCCTCTTGGTATTTTTATTGAAGATCAGCCACTAAAACGCGGCGATTATATTTCAGAAGCTGTGGCACGATCATTGAGTTATTTTGATATTAAATTATTGACACAAAACTATACGATCAACGATTTTGGTGATACACATAGCCTAGTGTTATTGGTGGATTCCCTCAATGTGCAGAATACATTGTTGCAGATGCTGCCCACTGTTCAGCAAGGATCTGCAGGATCAACCCAAAATGAGAATAAAAAATGGGTCGGTCTATTCCATTCCATCCTTGGTTCTGCTTCGAACAAGTTCGCTCAAAGTAACGGCGCCCAAGGTAAATCGGAAGGCGATGTTCTAGAAAACACTGTCAATGCCATGGCAGCTTTGACTCTTGGGCCTAGTAATTTTCAAAAACTAATGGGCTCTGAGGAAGGTGGCACTTGGAGTATAGTTCAAGATAAAAATGGTCACACAGGACGCGAAAGCTTAAGCAATACGCTAGCTGCGATACGCGGCTCTACCTTATTTAAGGCGGCTCAGGCAGGGTCGCTAACGCTCAAGCTGGCGGAAACAAGCAGTATTAGTGCTTCTTCTGCGAGAAATGATTTTGGTGTATTTGCAGCCCTGTTTGGGCTCAGCCCATTTGTATTGCATGGCGCTGATCCAGCAGCGTTTGAAGCTGCT
>NZ_JBBGZC010000030.1:0-1901 GCF_037479395.1 Comamonas sp. MYb21
CTTGTATCCCAAAGCGTGGAAGAAGACAGTGCGTTGAGTCTGCAAATCCCGGCCGCTGCATTCAGCGACCCCGATGGAGACTCGCTCAGCTACAGTGCAAGCCTGGCCGATGGCTCGGCGCTGCCTTCATGGCTGAGCTTCGATGCAGCAACACGCACATTCTCCGGAACTCCAGACAACCAAGCGGTGGGCTCATTGCAACTGCGAGTCACTGTCAGCGATGGCAAGGGCGGTACGGCAAGCCAGACTTTTGCGCTGGAGATCACCAACACCAATGACGCACCAGAAGTCGGCGCACCGCTGCTGCCCTACGAAGTGGTGGAAGGCGAAGCCTTCTCCTATATCGTCGGCTCCAATGCATTTGTGGATATTGACAAGGATGATGTTCTCACGCTCAGCGCTACAAGCGCAGGTGGCGCAGTCATCCCAGGTTGGCTCAGCTTTGACCCTGCCACAGGCGTCTTCACTGGCACGCCGCCCGCTGGCGGTGCCCAAAGCCTAGAAATAACGGTCACTGCAACCGACCAAGCAGGCGCTAGCGTCAGCCAGCTATTGACTCTCGTCATCAAGGACCCAGGAAGCACTGGTAGCCAAGGGCAGCACATCGTCGGAACCGTTGATGCAGACGTGTTGGTGGGCACCGCCTACGATGACGTGATGAATGGCCTAGAAGGTAACGACACCATTTCAGGAGGGGCTGGTGATGACCAGATCTTTGGCGCACAGGGAGATGACACACTTCATGGCGACGAAGGTAACGACTCCTTATACGGTGGAGCAGGCAGCGATCAGCTATATGGCTGGGCCGGAGATGACTTGCTCAACGGTGAAGACGGCGACGACACCTTGTATGGAGGAGAAGGAGATGATCAGTTGTTCGGCTGGAGCGGAGCAGACACCATGCATGGCGATGCCGGTAACGACATGATGTATGGCGGTGATGGCAACGACCAAATCTACGGCTGGGACGGCAACGACCTACTCAATGGGGATGCAGGAGAAGATCAACTATTTGGAGGTCTCGGAAATGACGAGCTCTACGGCTGGACTGATAACGACGAGTTAAACGGTGACGAAGGTGATGACATCCTCCACGGGGGTGAAGGCAACGACATCCTTTACGGCTGGGCCGATGACGATCAGTTGTATGGAGAAGCTGGCCAAGACATATTGGTTGGAGGAGATGGGAACGACATCCTGTCGGGTGGTGCTGGAAATGATGAGCACTATGGAGGCACGGGTAACGACCTCTATGTATTCTTTAGCGGCGATGGACAAGACCTGATCGTTGAAGAAAATGCGGAAATCACTTCAGTTGACATCATCCAACTCAGAGATATTTCCTCTACAGATGCCTACACCTTTAGCCGCGTTGGGGATGATCTTCATATCATCTCTGGTTCAGATGTAATTATGATCCGAGACCAGTTTGCAGTAGATGCTGCAGCCATTGAGGAATTCCACTTCAAAGATAATGTGGTGCTTCTTGCTGCAGATATCCAATCTCAATTGGATTCAGGCATCGAAAATGGATTTGCACAGAACTTGATGAGCGAAAGTGAGAAGTTTGCTGACACAACTGCACCTATTCCTATGCCAAAACCAAATCCTTTAATAACCTCGTTTGAAGTTGAGGGCGCTATTCCAATGCCAAAGCTGAATCCAACAATAATTTCTCAGGATGAAATTGTGATGCCAGTCCCAGGCCCATTGATGACCTATGTTGACCAAAATGGCGAGCACACACGTGTCAAGCCTTTGCTGATAGGTGCGACAAAAGAGCTGATGAATCTAATGTCACAATCGACCGATGACAGAATCAGCTTGTTAGATGGCATATCACTGGCATCATTGCTGTCTCAGCGATTGCCTAATGCCAGCAGTGAAAATAGTTCTATCGA
>NZ_JBBGZC010000031.1:0-1559 GCF_037479395.1 Comamonas sp. MYb21
TTTAATTGATTTTCACTTATGAATGGCCGAATTTTTATCAGGAAAATGCCTTCAACATCTACCACACTACGGTATATTTTTTCACCTGCAGTAGTCTTGCATTTATTTTGGTAATAAGCCCTCCCCTCATCGGCCATCACCTTTAATTGCGGGCTTAATTCACTCTTCGCTGAACTACAGCCTCCCACCATGATAATTGCCACAAGTGCAAATACCGATACAAATGCCGGGGAACATTTTTTTATAGACATGACAAAATAAATTTTAAGAATTTCATACTCAATCACGCAATAAGCTTATGCGACTCAATGAGGCCATAGCCAATAACTGATGAGAGCACCTACATAGAACATTTGCCATAGGCATGCCTCCCACATTACAGTCTTAAAAACATTAGATATGCGTATATAAGTCGAATTGTCCACGTTCACGAAATTTATATATTTTCCATATTCATGCTATTTAACTGTAAATGAGTTTTGCAAAATTTCCAAGAGCTTGCATAGAAGAAGATATCAATCCAACAAAGCACTCAATGT
Organism: Comamonas sp. MYb21; assembly: GCF_037479395.1. NCBI lineage: Bacteria > Pseudomonadati > Pseudomonadota > Betaproteobacteria > Burkholderiales > Comamonadaceae > Comamonas > Comamonas sp. MYb21. The sequence goes on from NZ_JBBGZC010000031.1 coordinate 540, forward strand.
AAGGCTGGAGTCAGGCAATAGTGTTAGGCGGCAGAATCTAAATGATGTGTAAATCCATTCAGTAAGATCCTATACACTTTTATACTTGGAAAATCTCATAAGCATGAAGGAGGAATATAAATAAAAACTATGAAAGACCATGCACCAGAGCGTGCAATTGCTGGAAATCATCCGAGCCCCAAACTGGTTTCGCTCTATAGGGTTATGGCTTTGAACCAAAATTAATATATCAACATGGGCAGGACGTCTGATCTGAGCATCAATGCTGATTCTCAACTGATCAGCGGAACACCCAGGTCAATCGTGCAACGGCTCTCCAAATCCATTCTGGAAAGCGAGTAGCTCTTTGCCCTATACATGATATGAAGGCTCGGATCGAAAATGCAAATATAGGTGACCATTCAATTCATTAAACCTATAGATCGTTGCGGCAACATGGAGGCAGCAGGACTGTGTACGCGGTCATTGGCATGGCGAATATGACCTGGGAGCGAAAGGATGCATGCGAATTCAGCAGGCATTCGCTTAGATCGGGCGATCAACTGATGCGACGCAAATTGGGCTATCTATTTTGCAATCCGACGGATATCCCGGAACCTATCTGTGAATCGTTGGGGTGATATTTTCATCGTGCAATCTAAGAGATTTCCCCAACCTCTGTTCAGGTTGCATTGTCCGTCTCAACTCGACATGTATCTTTAAACTAATCTCGTCTCAACTCATGGATAAATTTTAGCGCATGGGCAAAATTTTCCAAGCGAAGTAGTTCATGACGCATCACAGTTATATTACAAACACCTGATCAACCACCAATAAAGAATAACCGAATTATATAAACAAGAACCATTTTAGGTTATAAAAAACCTCCAAATATGGATCAATGTCCAAATTTAGAGGTGTCGTTAGCGCCTTTAATCCGAGATTCTAGTGCCTTAGCTACGCCGCGTTCATTGCAAGAGAGAGCGATTGTCTGTTAAGTGAATCGATGGTTTGTGCGAATGAGCTAGGCGCCGAAGAAAT
>NZ_JBBGZC010000033.1:0-1235 GCF_037479395.1 Comamonas sp. MYb21
TGAATCGCCCCGACTTGGCTAGACACTCTTGAGCCGTTGGGAATGGCGCTGTTCAAACTCGATGGGCGATAGCCCTGCTGCCGACGAATGACGGCGCTGCGAGTTGTAGAACATCTCGATGTAGTTAAAGATATCCGCTCGCGCGTCACTGCGGGTCGTATAGATACAACGTCGGATGCGTTCACGTTTGAGCAGTTGGAAGAAGCTCTCCGCCACAGCATTGTCATGGCAGTTGCCGCGTCGACTCATGCTGCTGACTAGATTATGGTCCCGCAGGAAGGCTTGCCATTCGTGGCCTGTGAACTGGCAGCCTTGGTCGGAATGGACCAGGACCGATGCATTTGGCTTACGTCGCCACAATGCCATCAGCAGAGCATCCAGCACCAGATCCGTATCGATACGACTGCCCATGGACCAACCCACCACCTGACGTGAGAACAGATCGATCACAACGGCCAGGTACAGCCAGCCTTCGTGGGTTCGGATGTAGGTGATGTCTGTGACCCAGGACTGATTGGGTTCGGCCACCTTAAAGTGGCGCTGCAAGTGATTGGGGGCAACCAAGGCTGGCTTTCCACCACGCACTCCTGGCCTTCGGCCATAGCCCGTCTGCGAACGCAAGCCTTCCAGCTTGAGCAACCGTGCCACGCGATGCTTGCCGCAGCGCTCTCCAAGGTCACGCATATCCAATGTCAGCTTGCGGTAGCCATAAACACCACCGCTCTCGAGCCATGCCAGCTTGAGCAAGCCCAGCAGCCTTTGGTCGTCCTTGGCCCGCGGACTCTGCGGTGTCGCCTTCCACGCATAGTAGCCACTGGGGTGCAGTTGCATTACCTTGCACATGCGCCGCACGCTGTGCTCCTGCTCATGGCGCTCGATAAATGCGTACCTCACCCGGACTGCCTGGCAAAGTACGCGGCGGCTTTTTTTAGGATGTCGCGCTCCTCGGTCACTCGTTTAAGTTCGGCCTTTAGTCGCCGCAACTCCTCGGTTTGAGATGCCTGCGCCTGCCGCTCAGGTGCGGGCACTGCATAAAGCTTGATCCACTTGTACAGGCTGTGCTGGCTCACGCCGATCCGTGCGGATACATCGGCCACGCGGTGGCCTCGCTCCGTAATCTGCTTGACCGCTTCAATCTTGAATTCTTCGGGGTAAGGCTGCTTGTTCGTCATGGCACCTCCTATTGGGCCTCAGATTTGAGGCTCAGAGGTGTCTAGGAAACCCGGGGCGATTCA
>NZ_JBBGZC010000034.1:0-1026 GCF_037479395.1 Comamonas sp. MYb21
AGGGGGATTAGCTCAGCTGGGAGAGCACCTGCTTTGCAAGCAGGGGGTCGTCGGTTCGATCCCGTCATCCTCCACCAATTACTTGGTTATTAAACCAGGCTCCGATAAACACTTATCACTCAACACCAAAGCGGTTTCGCAAGAGACTGTTTTGTTGTTGATTCCGGATTCCCGGATCAACGCGGCTGTTCTTTAAAAATTCATAGAGTCGAAAATCAGCGTTGCTGGTGGAAACTGCACAAACGTAGAAGGTTTAGTGCAGACCGTGCCACCAGCAACAATTTGATTGCGTCAAAACGAATGAAACTTTGCGGAAGCAATTTTTATTCAGTAATGACGAATATTCTTCAAGAATGTGAATCTGGGCGACCAGGTTTACAGCAAAGATATTCACATTACGGCATAACGCGCGAGGTGAGAGACCTCGCAAAGCAGTTGCTTGGGTTCTTGTGCGATGAGATCTAGAGATAGATGTCAAAGTTATAGGGTCAAGTGACTAAGAGCATGTGGTGGATGCCTTGGCGATGATAGGCGACGAAAGACGTGATAGCCTGCGATAAGCTTCGGGGAGTTGGCAAATAAACTTTGATCCGGAGATTTCTGAATGGGGGAACCCACCTAGCAATAGGTATCACTGCGTGAATACATAGCGCAGTGAAGCGAACCTGGAGAACTGAAACATCTAAGTACCCAGAGGAAAAGACATCAACCGAGATTCCGATAGTAGTGGCGAGCGAATTCGGAAGAGCCTTGCAGTGATAGTCAGTGTGTTAACAAAACGGAATGGAAAGTCCGGCCATAGTGGGTGATAGCCCCGTATGTGAAAACGCATTGGTGGTACTAGGCTGCAGACAAGTAGGGCGGGGCACGAGAAACCCTGTCTGAATATGGGGGGACCATCCTCCAAGGCTAAATACTCATCATCGACCGATAGTGAACAAGTACCGTGAGGGAAAGGCGAAAAGAACCCCGGGAGGGGAGTGAAATAGATCCTGAAACCGCATGCTTACAAAAAGTCGGAGCCCT
>NZ_JBBGZC010000035.1:0-902 GCF_037479395.1 Comamonas sp. MYb21
CCCTGGGCGCTGTAGCTGTAGTGCACCAGGGTGATGGGTTGGGGGAGGGATTCTGTGTGTTCGGTAGCGGAAGGGTCACGAACCAGGCTGATGCTGGTCAGGCGCACGCCGCTGTCGGCCTGCCAGAAGAAGTGGCTGTCTTGTGCGCCCTCTTTGTGCCTGTAATGCTGGGCCTCTTGGGCGGGCAGGATTTGCTGGTAGTGCAGCTGGTAGTGGCGGCCCACACCATCGTCAATGCCGGTGATGCGCTCCTGGCCCAGCACCTTTGACCAGTGGTAGCGCTGCTTGCGGTCCAGGCGGTCTATCTTGCCCAGCAAGATCCAGTTCGGGTCTGGCTCGGGTGCAGATGAAGGAACTGCTGCTGTCTTCGCCTTCGCCGCATTGCCCGTAGCCGCATCCGCCTGCGTGGCCGCACGCGCCGCCTCGATCTGCTGCCAGTTAGCCGGCGCAAATACCCAGACGGTGTCGCCGTTGCCTGTCGAGGCAAAGACCAGCAGATCACTGCAAGCCATATCGCGCCGGATCCAGGCAAAGCGGCCTTGCCACCATAGCGGGGCTTGGCCCGGGTGCTGCTTTGCGTTGGCGTTTGCGTTTGCGTTTGCGTTTACGTTTACGTTTGTGTCGTGCGGTGCCTCTGCACTGAATCTTGCAGCCCCCGTCATCGCGGCCAACTCCTGCGCGAGCCCACCGGCATGCATGCCTGAGCGCAGCAGCCAGATATCTTCACTCGCGCTGTAGATCGACTCGCCCGGCCCCAGCGCATCAAAGGTGATGGTGCGGCCCTGGCTGTCGTGCAGCAAGGTGGCGCTCGCCTGCATGGAGAGGCGCAGCTCCATCGGCAGGCCCCAGCCATAACCGAGCATGCCGCAGTAGCCGCCTTGCTCGGCATTGACGTAGCTGCT
>NZ_JBBGZC010000036.1:0-704 GCF_037479395.1 Comamonas sp. MYb21
AGCACCACCGCAGCCGCTGTCAGCATGCAGTACGACCTCTGGGGCCGCCTGGTGCAGCGCAGCCATGCAGGAGCGAGCCTGGTCTTTGCCTACGATGCCGCCGGGCGCCTCACCCAGCTCACCAACGAGAACGGCGAGCACACCAGCTTTGCCTGGGATGCGATGGACCGCCTCACCCAGGAGACCGGGTTTGACGCCCGCGTGCAAAGCTACCAGTACGACGCAGCAGGCCAGCTCACCGAGTCCAGCGACGGCTGGGCCGCAGAGCAGGGCTTGGCATCACACACTAGCCGCTATGAGTGGACCCTCAACGGCCAGCTCGCTGCCCGCCATCTGCCTGCCAGCGACCTGACTCCTGCGGCGACCCACCGCTATGAATGGGGCAAGACCGGAGAGCTGCTGCAGGCGAGCGTCTGGCACCAAAGGGCGGGGCCGCCAGGGCAAGGACAAGTAGAAGGACAAACAGCCCAAGATCCAGCCGGGGCCATTTTGCAAAGCCAGGCTCTGATTGAGCGCGATGCAGCAGGCCGGGTCATTGGCGAAGTACAGCGCCTGTACAAAGCCCAAGCCACCAACCCAAGAAGCCACCCCTTTGCAGCGCCCGAGATCGAGTTCGAGCACCGCATCAGCCACAAGCTCGACGCCATGGGCAACCGCCTATCGAGCCAATTGCCCGGCCTGGGCGAAGTGGGCTACCTGCTCTA